>NZ_SFBO01000099.1:0-8645 GCF_007095705.1 Microcystis sp. Msp_OC_L_20101000_S702 | reverse complement strand
AATATGAATGGATTGAATTTAGCGCCTATAAAGACCGAAAGAGCCTCCTCGCTTACGTTAAAAAAGTGCTGGACAATTTTGGAGGCGAGTATGTAATTAATTTTGCCTAGGTACTTATTGTATTAGATTTACTCACGGTCTTTATCTATGTGGGACTTATGTTCTGGTATAGCTGGAAAATGGCTTTACTGGCATTAGTCATTGTGCCACCTTTTTTCCTGCTTGCTATCATTGCTACTCCTTTCCTACAAAAGATATCCAGAGAAATATTTGCGGCCTTAGCGGAAGAAAGTGGTTATTTAATCCAATCTTTGACTGGTGTACGCACGGTCAAATCTCTGGCAATTGAGCAAGTAGTGCGCTGGCGTTGGGAGGAGTTTCTCAACAAGTCAATTCGCAAAAACTTTTCTGGGCAGATTATTAGCAACCGACTCCAAGTATTTAGCTTAACCATTGAATCTTTAGTGACCACTGGGCTGCTTTGGTTTGGGGCTTGGTTAGTGATTCAAGGAGAATTAACCATCGGGCAGTTGGTGGCTTTTAATATGTTAATTGCCAATGTAATAAACCCTTTTCAGCGGTTAACGGTTCTATGGAATGAGTTACAGGAGGTAATTATTGCAGTGGAGCGAATTAATGATGTGATTGATACCGAACCAGAGGAAGATTTGCAATCTCAGGCTCGTTATTATTTAACAGATTTACGAGGAGATATTATTTTTGACAAGGTGACATTTCGTTACCACCCAGAAAGCGAAACTAATGTTTTAGAGAATCTCAGCTTTGAAATCAAAGCCGGACAGACTGTAGCTTTAGTGGGGCGTTCTGGTTCAGGAAAAACTACTATTTCTAAGCTAGTTTTGGGGCTATATACCCCTACAGATGGGAAGATTTTCATTGATGGTCATGACATAACTAGCATTTCTTTATCTTCTTTGCGTCAAAGGGTTGGTGTTGTTGACCAGGATACTTTTTTATTTGGTGGCACAATTCGGGACAACTTGACCTTAGCGCGACCTTCTGCAACTCAGGCGGAAATTATCGAAGCCGCTCAATTAGCAGGTGCTGACGAGTTTATTCAAAAGTTACCGATGAGTTATGAAACCCAGATTGGTGAAGGTGGAGGGTTATTGTCTGGTGGTCAACGGCAAAGATTAGCCATCGCTAGGGCGTTATTAGGCAATCCTCGTCTATTGATTTTTGATGAGGCAACTTCCCACTTAGATGTGGAGTCGGAGCGAATTATTCAGACTAATTTGAATAGAATTCTTAAGGGACGTACTACATTAATTATTGCCCATCGCTTATCTACCGTTAGAAATGCTCATATAATTTTAGTTTTAGATAGAGGAGTATTAATAGAGCAAGGAAATCACGAGCAGTTAATGGCAAAAAAAGCGAATTATTACTATTTAAATCACCAGCAACTTAACTAATGTTCATAAATCTGAGCAAGATTTTCATAAATTATGACCCAGTTTAATGAGATTAACCAAGCAGACTTAAATGGTCGTAAAAGCGACCAAAATCTACCAGGAAGTAACCTAAATTCTTCGGCGGATTGGTCTTTTGCCACAAAGGAACTGTTGGATGCGTTACCTCAGCGGTGGACGCGAGGACTGCTCTATTTTTTAATCGTTTTTGTGGCGATCGCTTTGCCCTGGGGAATGTTGTCTCGGGTAGATGAAACGGGTAGTGCTAGGGGACGGTTAGAACCGCAAGGTGGCACAATCAAGCAAAAGCTAAATTTAACCTATACATCTGCGGCTCTTAATTCCCAAACGGCTAAAGTTGAAATGCTAAATATTGAAGAAGGAGACATGGTAAAAGCTGGGGATATTTTAATGGAACTGGACAGTCTCCCTATTCGTGAGCGAATTACCCAACTGCAAATTCAACTACAAAGTCAAAATAATCGGCTGAATGCACTAAAGCAACAAAAAAATCAGCTAGAAACCGAACTGCGTACCCAAGAACGGCAAAATCAGTCCCAACAATTAGAGAAACTATCTCAGGTAGAACAAGCCCGACAAACCTTTCAGTCTCTTAAGACAACATACAATTTGCAAGAACAGGAAAAACTGACTCAAATTGCTCAAGCGGAGCAAAATCTGGCAGCACTCAGAAGAACCTTAAATTTACAAAGAGAAGAGAAACTGACTCAAGTTGCCCAAGCCAAACAACAGTTAGAGGATAGCAACACCGCTTATAATTTAGCAGAATTGCGCTTACAAAAAGCCTTGAGGGAAGTCGAACGTTACCAGAATCTTTTCCATAATGGGGTGATAGCGGAAGTTCGGGTCGTTGAACAGGAAAATATCGCCGATGAAAGACAAAGTATTTGGAAGCAAAGTCAAGCAGATATTGAGCAAGCCAGACTGCGACTAGAAGAGCAGAAAAGCAGTTATGAGAGAATTGTTAATCAAGGGAAGGCGGATATTGAGCAAGCGGAGTTACGATTAATCGAACAAAAGAGGAGTTATGAGAGAATTGTTAATCAAGGGGAAGCGGACATTGAGCAAGCGAAGTTGCGTTTAGCCGAGCAAGAGAATAGTGTTCAAACCCTTACTCATGCGGGGGAAATTGCTCTGTCTAAAATTCAAGAACAGCTAAAAAGTTTGGATAGCCAAATCAGTAGTCTTAAATCTGAGGTGACGCAAACAAAGAAAGAAATTGATTCTGTGAAGTTTGAGTTAGAGAAACGGATTGTTAGAGCCCAAGAAGGAGGCACTATTTTTAGTTTGCCGATTACTGGGGTGGGAGATGTGGTACAACAAGGAGGAATGATTGCAGAAATAGCGCCCCAAAAAGCGGATATTTTATTGAAAGCAGAAATGGCCACTACACAAAGTGGTTCATTACAGAAAGGAATGGCGGTTAAGATGAAGTTTGATGCTTATCCTTTTCAGGACTATGGCGTAGTTGATGGAAGTTTAATTAAAATTTCCCCAACTACCAAAATGCAAGAAACATCTCAGGGACGAGTAGCAATTTATGAACTAGAAATTGAGTTAAATCAAACTTGTATTCCTAGTGTAAATGACTGTATTCCATTACGTCCGGGAGATACAGCTACCGCTGAGGTGGTGGTGCGTCAGCGTCGCGTTATTGATTTTATTCTTGACCCATTCAAGAAGTTACAAAAAGGAGGTTTAGAATTTTAGAAAGCTTTTGTTCGAGGGCCTGTCATTCCCGCGAATTGCGGGAATCCCTAAAAATGTTTTGATTACCCGGAGAAAGATTATGTCACAATCTGTTGCCATTACTGCTGAAGATATTCTGAAACAAGTTAAGCTGTCTTTAAAAACTTCTGAACTCATAGAAGCAATTATTACCCGTAAAATGATCGCCAATACGGCAGAAGAGGTAGGAATCAAGCTAGAAGCTGAGGAGCTTCAAGAGATGGCAGACAAATACCGAAAAATGTATAAACTTCTTAGTGAAGAGGATACCTGGGCTTGGATGAAAAAAAATCATCTGTCTTTAGATGATTTTGAAGAATTTGTGTACTATCAAGGTCTTGCCAGCAAACTAGCTGTTCATCTTTTTGCGGATAAAATTGAGCCATATTTTTATGAGCATCAATTAGATTATGCTGGGGTAGTGATGTATGAAGTGGTGTTAGAAGACGAAGATTTAGCGATGGAATTATTTTATTCTATTCAGGAAGGGGAAATGAGTTTCTATGATGTGGCTCACAAGTATATTGAGGATAAAGAGTTACGCCGAAAAGGAGGATATCGAGGGATATTATATCGTAAAGATTTGAAGCCAGAGATTTCGGCTGCTGTTTTTGCGGCGACACCACCAGAGGTTCTTAAACCGATTGTGACTTCTAAGGGAGTGCATCTAATTTTAGTCGAAGAGATTATTGAAAGGAAGCTAGACAACTGGCTGCGAAATAAAATTGCTACAGATCTATTTAACGATTGGGTTAGTAACTCTCTGATTGATTTCCAAGCTAATAAAAATATTGAGATTTGCAATTAAGTTTTTTAAAAAAACATCAAATAAACCGAGATAATAAAACTATCTCGGTTTCATTTTTTGGGAACCTCGAAAAATCATAACAAAAGCAATTAATCAAAGTCTCCTATTCTATTCAACTCTCGTAGCAAAACAAAGTCCACGTAATTATGATCCGCCGACCTCCTAATGTATCAAGCATTTCCGAATCGGTCAATTCATGCATATAACTTTCAGAATCCGAGAACAAATCTGCACCAGCAGGACGTAAGTCAGAAATAGTAATATTAGCCATTTTCGTTTCCTCTTGGAATAAGTTTTACTTTGAGGTAGTCAGATTAATTATGCTCTTCCTTTCCCTATGACTCTTATTATTGCCTAACTCTCAAATAATGACAAGGGGTTGAGCAACTTTAAAATTCATCTAACTAGCACAATTATGTCTCAAATTCACCGACCAAAACACCGTAATTTCATGTAGATTATGACCGCAAATTCCCATGATTTCGTATCACCGAGCTTTGTTTTTGAGACAGAACTAACACAATTATGTCTTTTTTATATCTCTCTCCTCTGGGTTCGGGGGGTGGTGGGTCAAAAAAATAGCCCTATGCCCTAATGAGACTAAACTTTAGCGATGGGCCGATCGCTACTTTATTTTAAGATAGGCGATAAGCCTGACGGCATAGCGACCCTTACCGCTTTTTGTTATAGTAAGATGGCTAGTTAAACAAATCACATGAGTGGTATTAACAGAGAAATATATCTAGAAAACCGAACCAGTCTGATTGACAAACATTTACCCGAAACCGAAAAATCCCAAAGAGAACTGGAAATCGAAGGAATCGTCTATTTGTTTAACAATCGCCAGACAATGGAGAGAGTGGCAGAGGAAATTAAGCAAAGAGGAGAGAGAACGGGAGCAGCAGATTCAGAAGACAAATACGAACGCTATGGATTATTTTTTGCCGAACCAATTGGGTATATCCTAAAATTAGATGGAACGAGAATCCCTCTCCACTATGGAGAAATAAAAATAAAAAAAAGCACAGGAAAATATCATGTCATACCTCGTACCAGACCGCGCACCACAAAATCCTGAAAACGCAAAAACGCAAATTACGCCAACAGAAAAAACACAATGGGAATTTGCCGAAATCTGGGTAGATCCTTGGCTTTCACCCCCCTATATTCTGATGTTAGTTAAAGAACAATCCGGTAAATTCTCGATTCAAAATCCCGCACAAAACTATCAATCTATCTTTACCAGCGATACTTACGAAGAAAGTCTTATGTGGTTACTGGAAGATGAATATGAGCGAGTCACAGGTCGCTTTTGCCAACCAGAGTAAAAGCAAGGCGATAAGCCTATTTTACCCGAAAAAGAAACCCGGTTTCTGAGTCTCCGAGTTCTGCGCCAAGAAAGAAACCGGGGTTTTTTCTATGCTTTACCCAGAATAACTCAGGAAAATAGTAAAAACCCGGTTTCTGATTTTCTCTTAGCATCAGCTTGCCAACTCTAATCCCTGATAAACATCCTCAGAATCAGCATTCAAATAAGGACGCTGCCAATCAATCCCCAACCCAGAAAACTGCTCAGAAATAGCAGCAATCCGACCCGCCGCAGAATTGTCCTCCTGTTGCCAAGCCATCAACAACCCATTGGCTATAATCTGACAGCGATTCATCCCAAAACTTTCCTCACTGCCAAACTTTTTGTCCGGTTCCTCCGCTAACCCCAATCCCGGTGCTAACTCCAGAGTAAATAAAGGTATTTCAGGCTTAAAAACAGACTGATTCTGCTGATAAACATTAGCCACAACCTGCCTCACCAACTCATAATCTGTTTTGCCAAAATAAAGCACCCCAGCATCATATCGTTGATAATCAACTGGATTATATAAAGCCTTAAAACTAAAAGGAATCCCCCTCTCATTTAACCTTTCAGTCAACCCAGTCATCACAGCCACCGCGCCTTCGGGAGTAACATTAAAATAGAGCCGCACCATCGCTTCCTCTCTCTGTAAACCGGCATTACCCACCGCCATATAAAAGCCATTTTGCACCAAATTCTTAGGCATCAAAATTGACACAACATCCCCCACAGCCGCCGCTTTTTCAGACTCTTGAAGATGCTTGTCCCGTTGGATATGTAACCGCAAACCGCCCTTAGTTACAGCCAAACTGCCATCGGTTTCTTCTCTCAAAACCGACCAACCCGAATCAAAATAACCCTCACCCTTATTCGCTTCCTCTAACTGCCCATAAAAATCCATAGATACGCCAGCAAAACTATTATTCTCCAAATCTAATTGCTGACCCTTATTCTCAGAACCTAATGCTTGCGATGCTTGCATCGACCCATTATAATAAATGCCATAAAGAAAACTCCTCAACTGTAAACTCATATATTTATCCTGTATTTCCTTCGGTAAAGCCTGAATCCGAGACAACATCTCAGCAGGCATTTCCCAGGGTTGATAGTTAGGATGACGAATCGAAAAATCAGCGGAAATTTCGAGATTTTCAACAATATCTAGCAAAACTTCCTTTAACCGACCTCTAACCTCAGGGGCTAAATGATGGAATTGAGAATTAAGTAATGACATAATTTTTCAAGATACTCAACGATATTAAACTTGGCCAACAACAGAAGAATTTATCTGATTTAACTGAGTAGCAGTAGCCCCAAAAATCGTAGGCATTGATGATTCAGGACGACATAACAAAGCCTTGGCTACCTGAAGCATAGCAATTCCAGTATTATTAAAGATTTTTTGATACTGAACCATTGCTAAAATTGCAATAATTAAAGAAAAACCAGCCAACTGGACTACTTGCTTTAAGAAATCAGGACGATATTCTAAGATTTCTGGGAAAGTTTCTAAATAAGCTAAAGTTAACCCACCGATAGATGGCTGCAGTAATTCTAGGGGAGTAGTGGCTAGTCGCAGAGACTCTTCAATACTGAGAGAATTACTAATCACCAAGCTACCCAACCAAATTTGTAGATAACTAGCGATCGCCATTCCCAAATCAAATGCTGGATCTCCCCAATCAGACCTTTCCCAATCAATCAACCGGATCACATTTCCATTAATATCTTCCCAGTTTCGATTCAGAAGAATATTATTCAGCTTGATGTCATTGTGAGTCAGACAAATAGGAGAAATAGTTTCACTGGCTCGATGAACTGCTTCTCCTAAGCTATCATATCGTTGATAAAGTGCAAAAAATTTCAATCCATCCATCGGAGCCATGCCAAAAATTTCAGGACCGATCCTTTCCAAACTCTCTAATAATAGCGGAGATACTTTCGGTTTTCCAGCAAACTCTTCTTTGACAAAAAATTCCCGATAAATACTCTGATTCCAGGTATCACGGTGAATTGTCGCCAAACAACCGCCGATTTGAGTAGCAACCTGAGCCGGAAAGAGATTCTCTTTAGAATAAAACTCTGCTAAATCCTGATAATTATCCAGATAAGTAGAAACTAAAATTGAGTTATCAGCATCGTGGAGCAGTAATTCTGGCAGAAAACTACGCCAATGGTCAATTTCAGGAAAGTTCTCTAGAAATTTGGGGATTCGCCATTCCCCAAAAAACTCACCCACCGTTTCCTTTTCTAAATTAATAAATTGTTCTTGTTTAACCAGTAACTTTCGCCCCTCTGGTAAAGTCACTAATAAGTTAAAATTTTTAGCTTGAATCTGCTCTACTCCGGGATTTTCTTGTGAGCGATCGCAGATTTTTTGGTCGATTAAATAGTCATAAACATTTTGAGAACTTAACACAAATTTCATAATTACAATTATTCTCAAATATCGCTGATCTGTTTTTATTGATTTTAATTATAATTGATGATAGCCTTATTGCCAAGCTATTCATCTGCATTAAAAAAACATAATTAACACAATTATGTCTAAACTTAAACTAATCGCGCCAGTCAACCTACCTGTTAGATTGGTTTAGGGCTAATTGCGATCGCTCCATAGACAAAGAAACCGGGTTTCTCCACAGGGACAAGACGGCTTTTGCTGCCTTTCATAAATTCGGTAAGTATGTGGTACAGTTTCGTTATGATTGGTTTTTAAAAGTACCTTTTGCCGATCGATTATTTATGGCGAGATTTTTGCATCGATCGATCCCAAAATCAGAAATAATTGCTTTTTTAGAAGATTTTTTAGCGGCAGATTACGAGGCAGCTCTAGGCACAATTTATACATCTGTGAGTAAAAAAGCAGTGGAAATTATGCCGGGTAAATTTGCCGAGATTAAAATACCAACTCTTTTAGTATCAGGGGAAAAAGACATTATTATCCCTGCCAAAATGGGTAAAATGGCGGCGGATTTGAATAATAATATCCAGTATGTGGAGATGGCTAATACTGCTCACTTCCCCATGTTAGAAGATGCCCCCACTTATCTAAAAAAATTGCAAGATTTTTTGGAAATTAATTAGCGCTGGCTGAATAAATCTAAAAACCTTGTTGGATAAGACTTTTAGACTTTTTTTCCCTCAAAAAGTGCCAGCCGTTGCGGAGATCGGGGGGAAAATTTAGGTACTTTTTCCCTGAAAATTAGGCAACTGACTACCTCAAAATCGGTAAAACCCCACACCCCACACCCCACACCCTGCCCCCAGGAAAAGCTTTTTCAGCAAACCCTAATTAAGGCGG
>NZ_SFBO01000098.1:0-27904 GCF_007095705.1 Microcystis sp. Msp_OC_L_20101000_S702 | reverse complement strand
GTTCCCCCATAGAACCCCCTTGAGCCATCTTGCACACTTTTCTCTTTTTGTCAAATTTTATGTTAAGAAAGATGTGACTAATGGATAGCTTATTAAGGGGGGATTAAGGGGGGATCGGCCCCCCGTTTATCAAGGGGGACGGGGGAGATCAAAGGCAAAATCTATCGTCTATTTAATTATAACCACTTACTTAACTGATAACATGGAAATATCGGAACTAAAAAAAGGTATCGAGATAGTAGGATCGCGCCTGGGTAAAACCCAGGACTATCTTTGACTTACCCACTTTAAAGGCCAAAATTAAAGACTTAGAACAGGTGGCAGCCGTCCCCACTTTTTGGGATAATCCCGATACTGCTCAAAAAACCCTGCAAGAACTAAACGAATGTAAATCTTCTTTAGAAACCTATCAGGGTTGGTGTGAACAATTAGAAGATACCAAGGCAATTATCGAGTTATTAGAATTAGAATCCGATCGAGCTTTACTAGAAGAAGCAACGGACAATTTAACTCATTTACAGCATGACCTCGATCGCTGGGAATTGCAACAGCTTTTAAATGGTCCATACGACGCAAAAGGAGCGGTTTTAACGATTAATGCGGGGGCCGGGGGAACCGATGCCCAAGATTGGACAGAAATGCTCCTGAGAATGTATTCTCGCTGGGCCGAGAAACAGGGTTATAAAGTCACTTTAGCGGAAATATCAGAAGGAGATGAAGCGGGAATTAAATCGGTGACAATTGAAATTGCTGGAACTTATGCTTATGGTTATCTGAAAGGAGAAAAAGGCACCCATCGGTTAGTCAGAATTTCCCCTTTTAATGCTAATGGTAAACGTCAAACCAGTTTCGCCGGGGTGGAAGTGATGCCAATTTTGGGCGATGACGCGGTGAGGGTAGAAATTCCCGATAAAGATTTAGAAATTACCACCACTAGATCTGGGGGAAAAGGTGGACAAAATGTTAATAAAGTGGAAACTGCCGTGCGTGTGGTTCATCTTCCCACAGGTATCGCTGTACGTTGTACCCAAGAGCGATCGCAATTACAAAATAAAGAAAAAGCCCTAGCTTTATTAAAGGCGAAATTGTTAATTATTGCTCGGGAACAACAGGCTCAAGCGATCGCTGAAATTCGCGGCGATATGGTGGAGGCCGCTTGGGGCAATCAAATCCGTAACTATGTTTTTCATCCCTATCAATTGGTTAAGGATCTCCGTAGTAATGTGGAAACCACCGATGTTACTGGGGTAATGAATGGGGATTTAGATAGCTTTATTGAAGCCTATTTACGTTTGGGGGGGAACAGTGCAGGTTATACTGATTCCTAAGATGAGAGCAGCTCTATTTTCTTACAAATTCTGTTCTTATTGGCTTGTCAAGCTGTTTGTCCTCTACTAAGAAGAAAAATCAATGGTTATTATCGAGATTACCAATGTGGAAGAAATATTGAGCGCAAAAATTGGCTCTTTCGCTGCTAAAATCGTCCAAGCTCTAGCAGATGATGAGGGGAAAGTGGAAGAGGTTCTCATCAAAGAATTACAGGCTAATTTTCAGGAAAGGGGGATTAAAGCTAATCTGTTTAGCGTCACTGGGTTAGATATGCTCGGCAATGGTAGGCTAGAAGTTAACGTTAATGTTCGTTCTGCTAATATGATGTCCTAAGAGAAGATAAAATCGCCAAAGGTTGGGTTAAATATAGTTAAACCCAACCTTATTTTGGTAGTTACCATCAAAAGCAATGGCAACGAAGCTTGAGGTTATAATAAACCAACAAAATGTAACGGTCCTTGACCGGTAATTAATTCGATAATAATTGCCAGAAAACCGATCATCGCTAATCGACCATTCCACACCTCGGCTGCCGTTGTCATCCCCCATTCCCAACGCTCCTGGGGATACATTTTCATATTCGCTTTCGGATGGGTAATTTGCTCGAAAGTGGTGGGTTTTTCCTCTAGGGATTTGACCACTAACTGGGAGAGAGATTCGATAAACATCGGGTGAGTGTTAAGAGCCGGTACTCGCTGAAAATGTTCAATTCCCGCTTCTTCCGCCACTTCTCGGTACTCTATATCGATTTCTTGCAGGGTTTCGATGTGTTCCGAGACAAAGCTAATCGGCACGACCAATAAATTCTTAATTCCCTGCTCTCCCAACTCTTTTAAAGCATCTTCAGTATAGGGTTTTAGCCATTCCACCGGACCGACGCGACTTTGATAGGCTAAAGTGTACTGATTGGGTCGGTTTAGAGTACGCATGATCGCCCTAGTACATTCTTCAATTTCCCTTTGATAGGGATCTCCCGCTTCCTCCACATAACTTTGGGGGACACCATGGGCGCTAAAAAAGATATGTACTTGGTCAGGATTAGCACACTGCTCTAATTCTCGCGCAATCAGATCGGCCATAGCACTCAGATAAGTGGGATGATCGTACCAAGAGGGGATGAGAGTATATTCCGTTAAACGCAGATAGGGATCCTGCTGCCACATTTCCTCCAGCACACGAAAACTGGAACCACTGGTGCTGATGGAAAATTGGGGATAAAGGGGGAGAATAACTAATTTTTTGATATGGTCTCGTTTAATCCGCTCGATCGCTTCCTCGGTGAAGGGATTCCAGTAACGCATCCCAATATAAACGCTCACCTCGCGGCCCATTTCCGCGAGACGTTGTTGCAGTGCCGTGGCCTGTGCTTCCGTAATCTTGAGTAAAGGGGAGCCACCACCAATCTGACGGTAATTTTCCTGGGATTTACTCGCTCTTAGCGTCGATATTAACCAAGCTAACGGTTTTTGTAATCCTTTGATCGGTAAACGGATGATCTCTGGGTCAGAAAAAAGGTTAAATAGAAAAGGACGCACATCCTCTAACCGCTCCGGCCCACCCAAATTTAATAATAAAACGCCAACGCGACCCATAGTGTTAACAGATAATTTTTAAATTTTCAGATTCTTTACCAAGTTTAACAATATATCGGTGGAACCGTTAAAACAAATTACAGGCTACAGAGAACTTAATCAAATTTTGGAGGTTGATCTTGGCTACTATTTTACGTCCCCTCAGTTATCAATATCAATGGCTTTACGATGGTATCTCCCGTCTGGCTGCCCTAGCAGTGGGTGGGGAGTCCTGTTTTCGGCAATTGGCTCTAGAAGGTTTAAAAATCGCTAAAAATGACCCTATCCTCGATCTCTGTTGTGGTGCGGGTCAAACCACCCGTTATTTAGTCCCCCTATCCGATCACTGTACCGGTTTAGATGTCTCTCCTGTGGCTCTGGAGCGAGCTAGTTTAGCGGTGCCGCAAGCGCATTATGTGGAGGGATTAGCCGAAAAAATGCCCTTTAATGCCGGAGAATTCGCCTTTGTGCATACTAGCGCCGCTCTCCACGAAATGGAACCAGAGCAGTTAGAGGAAATTCTTAAAGAAGTGTATCGAGTTCTCAGACCGGGGGGAATTTTTGCCCTCGTGGATTTTCATCGACCCACTAACCCGCTTTTTTGGCCTTCTTTAGCCCTATTTTTGCAATTATTTGAAACCGATACCGCTTGGCAGTTTATCGATAGCGACCTGATCCAATCTTTACAGGCGATCGGTTTTCGTGATTGTCAACAAAAATTATACGCTGGTGGCAGTTTACAGGTGATTCAAGCGGCCAAGTGAAGAGATAGGCCAGGCAAGATTTTCAGGGGCAGTCGGTCATTTATACTAAATAAGGCAACGGTTTTTTAATCAAGCTGAGTTCGATCAACTCGCTGCCAGTTATTTTTGAGAAGTTAATGACTAGAGCAAAAATTCTACAACCCGATTTAATTTTAGGGGATACGATTCTCGGTCTCACTCCGGAGATTTTGAGTCAGCATCAGATTAAGGGATTGATTCTCGATGTGGACGATACCCTTGTTCCCCTTCAGGAAACGACGGTTTCTGACGATTTACAGCGTTGGGTCGATTCCTTGCGTCTTTATCTACCGATTTGGTTGGTAAGCAATAATCTCAGTGAAAATCGCATCGGTGCGATCGCTGATAATTTACAACTTCCCTACCTTCTCGGTGCGGTGAAACCCTCTCGACGCAAACTCCGGCAAGCGATGGCAGCCATGGGACTCCCCCCCCAACAAATTGCTATGGTTGGCGATCGCTTGTTTACCGATGTTTTAGCGGGAAATCGTCTGGGAATGTTTACCATTCTGGTGAAACCAATGGTAAATCCCTTGACGGGGGGGGCAGCTTATCCAATCCACGATTTTGAGGTGTGGGTATCACAAATTCTCGGCGTTTCCCTGCATCCGCAGCATTACTTAATAAAACCTGACCAATCCTCACAAAAGTAAATATTAAAAAATACTTAACTATAGAGGTAAATGGCGAAAAGTAGGAAATACTATAGAGAATTTGAAATGAGGTCAGCCGAGATAAAGACCTTAACGAAAATATGGCACGGGAATTCCCCACCCTGAGCAAGCGCACTGGTGGGGATCCCCCGACCGCCTTGTTTACCTCCGATCAAAGCCTGTACTATAATAGACCTCTTGTAAAAATCAAAAATCTTCCCTTAGGTGAGGAGCCAGTAGTCAGTATTCAGGAGAATTAAGAATGAGAATTAATCAATTAAATGCTCTGTTTAGGGATTTTATGCAATTTTACGCCTATTTTTCTCATTTTTGAACTCTCAAAAATTAATTAGGCAAGAACTCTCATCTCAAAAGCTTAGTCAAGTGATGGGAGCAGTCTGGTGGTGGGATTATCTCAGGTAGCTCTCAACCAGGTTTGACCAAAGCTCAAAAACGAAGAAAAAACAGCCTGGTTAGGAGAATGTTACTCGCAGGTTTTGCAGCCAACGACTATTTAGGCATTGAGAATAAATAAACTTTACAGATAAAACTCCTTCTACCCTTTTGAGAAAAGGTGAAACAGGATTAAGTGTAAAACTTATTTATGCTTACTGCCTAACGATTAAGTAGTATGTAAAAGTCAACCCGATAATTGCTGAGGCAGCCTTTTTCAGTTATCAGTTCACTGATAACTCGCATCTGATAACTGGTAACTGATTACTGATTCAGGGCTGAGGACTAAAATAAGCGATCATCGAACTAGCTGAAGTATTGATCCCCGTGGTGTGGTACTGTCAATTCAGTGTATTTATCTGCACTGACTTAAGATTTGTCGCTGTTGTCATCCCCTTCTCCTGTCGATGTTTTTGAGGCTTTCTATGACCGACATTCCTTTCACCCTAGACCAACTGAGAATTCTCAAAGCGATCGCTGCTGAGGGAAGCTTTAAACGGGCGGCAGATACCCTGTATGTATCCCAGCCGGCGGTCAGTCTTCAGGTACAAAACCTCGAAAAACAGCTAAATGTGCCGTTATTTGACCGAGGCGGTCGGAAAGCTCAATTAACAGAAGCGGGACACCTACTCTTAAACTACGGCGAAAAAATTATCACTCTCTGTCAAGAAACCTGTCGGGCGATCGAAGATCTACAAAATCTGCAAGGGGGAACCCTAATCATCGGTGCTTCCCAAACCACGGGGACTTATCTTCTTCCCCGCATGATCGGACTGTTTCGGCAAAAATACCCAGAAGTATCCGTACAGCTACAAGTTCATTCCACCCGTCGCACCTCTTGGGGTGTTTTTAACGGTCAAGTGGATTTAGCCATTATCGGGGGAGAAGTTCCCGCCGAATTACAAGAAACCCTGCGGATTATCCCCTACGCAGACGATGAACTGGCTTTAGTCCTGCCTATTTTTCATCCTCTGTCTAAGGTAGAAATGATTCAAAAAGAGGATTTATATCGACTAAAATTTATCACCCTCGATTCCCAATCGACGATTCGCAAAGTCATTGATAAGGTTTTAACTCGTTGCGAGATCGATACCAAACGCTTAAAAGTGGAGATGGAACTGAACTCGATCGAGGCGATTAAAAATGCCGTACAATCCGGTTTAGGGGCGGCTTTTGTCTCGGTGACAGCGATCGAAAAAGAACTACAAATGGGCGTGATCCACGCTACCAGAATTAAAGATGTGGAGGTACGTCGCACTTTGTCGGTAATTATTAACCCGAATCGTTATCGCTCAAAAGCGGCCGAAGCTTTTACCCTAGAAATACTACCCCAATTCTCCACCTATCCGGAATATCTGGCTGACGACCACAACTTTGAACCGATTCCTAACTCACAAACCGCCGAAATTATGAGTAAATAAGTCGATCGAGATGGGCAAAATCTTCCTCGGAACATTGAAGCTATTTCTTGGGAAAATTACTGCCGGGATAAATTACTTTTTTATCGACTTTGATCCAATGGAGACTTTCTAAACGACTTCTAAGATTAGTAATAGTTACTCCCAACTCGTCGGCGATCGCATACAGATGTCCCCATTTAGTCAAGTCACGGCCCTTGATGGCTTTCTCTAACTCACTCATCGCCATTAGTAAACAACTGGCAAAATATTGGGCTTGCCATTCAATTCTTTGGCTAGAATCAACTGTCCGACATAGAAAAGGTTGAATTGTCTCTAGGGAATCTCCCTGATTGATTCGATCCAAAAAGTTAGAGACGGCTGTTTGATTAATATGAAGGACAAAATGACCAATTTCATGGGCTAAACTCGAATTTTTAAAACCTTCTTTTGCTAGGGATGAATTTTGAGAATCTTTTAAGAATTTTACATCTTCATTGAGAATAATTTTCTTTTCTGTGGGAATAATCATTGCGGCGATTTCTCCCTCTTGATCTGGCTTTATGTCCGTCCATTCAATAGCCAAATCAAAATAATCAGCCACTGCTTCCGCAATATCGCAATTTTTTAAGGGACGACGACGATTAGCTTTTACTTTCTTGAGAATATTGTCTGCCTGAGCTTCAATCACTGTTTTGGGAATAAAACTATAGGGTTTAATAATATCCAAGATATTTACTCCTCTGGTTCTAATTTTGTCGCCTCAGAAATAATTTTTTGGGCAAAATTGGGATTGTCTTTCATGCGACGCAATAAAATTGGCATTTGTTGGTATTTTTGAACTAACTCTTTGAAGACTTTTTGATCATCTGAACTCAGTCGTCCTGCTAATTCTCCTAGAGTTTGAGCATTTAATTTTAAATGAGTCGCTAAGGACTCAATAACCTGCTGACTAGGAGGATAACCCGCATGATCATTTTCTAGCTTCGATAGATAGGTATAGTCCACCCCAATCAACTTAGCTAGTTCTCTCTGACTATATTCCTCCTCTCGACGAGCTTTGCGGATAACCTGTCCAAATGTTTCTGACACTGCTTTTCTCCCAACCGCTCAAAAAAATTATATCAAGGGTTGACTATTTCAGTCAACATAGGCTAAAGTTAGTTCATTGGCGTTGATTATTTTAGTCAATGTCATCCTAGCATTATCCTGACCGAGGGAAAAAATCTTGTCCTGCCAGTCCCCCAAAAAGCCTTGGTATCCTCCGATGAGCTATAGTCTTTGGCGATCACTAAAACCAGCGATTGGCTATGAGAATTGGCATTGTCAGACAAAACGGGGGTTTGAAAAAGCGCGAAACAAAGAACCAGAAGTCCAAAGATTATTATCAGAAGATAATCAACCGCAAAAAATTGGTAAGTTGGCACAAAGGGGAGTTTTTGAGTTTCATCAAGAGCCGGTGAGATTATCAGGTTCCCATGGGGTGGAACAAGTGGCAAAAATCCTGCAATTAAATCAAGAATCGCCAGAAATTCAAGCTAGGGTTTTAGTAATTTTAAACAATTACTATCAACAACCAATTTTATTGAATCAAGAGATTATTAATTTATCTAGAGGCGATGAAGGTTATCCAGAACCTATTGTTATCGAGCAAGGCAAATATCGGTTTAATTTGTCCGCTGCCTTTGATTGTATTTTCAGAGAAGCTGATGACACTATACATATTTTAGATTTGAAAACTGGTCAATCTAATTTTGATCGTCGTCAGGCTCATGTTTATTTACTGGCGGCTAGTTACCGTTATCCTCAGAAAAAAATTGTCGCTTCTTTTTACAATTTAGAAACCCAAACAAGCTCAGAAAAAATATCCCTGTCTTCTGAGGCAATAGAAGCAGTTAAAATCGAACTAGCTTCCCTGGCCAAAAAACATCAGCAACAACTACAAAAATATAAAGATCACCCCAAAGATTTTTATCATATTTTTCCGCCTCAAAGTGGCTATGTCTGTCGTTATTGTCCGTTTACATCGATTTGTGATTATGCAAATAAGGAGGTTTAGATCATGAATTACACAGAAACTAAAACAGCCAACTCTCCAATATTTTTGAGTGAAATTAGTTCCTTAACTCTCAAGAATAATTGTTTAAATTGTTTTAAGCTTAATCATCAAGTTACTAGAAAAATAGGTAATCGTTTTGGTTGGCAATTCAGTCGGAAGTTTCCTGCTGTGGTGGTTATTTTTGAAGATAATTGTTTTTGGGTATTAGCTAAAGATGAAAAATCTCTTCCCTCTCCACAACAGTGGAAAGAAGCTTTATCAGATATTCAAGAGGTTTTACGAGAAGATATTGGCGATCACTATTATTCTATTCATTGGCTAAAAGACTTTCAGATAACAGCTTTAGTTACAGCACAATTAGCAGTTAGAATTCTGAAAATATTTGGTAAATTTTCCTATCCAATAGTTTTTCCCAAAGATAGTCAGATAAGTGAAAACCAAGTACAGGTAAGGAGAGAAGTTAACTTTTGGGCAGAAATCATCAATGACACCGATCCAGCTATTTGTTTAACTCTTGAAAGTAGTATTGTCTATAGTGGAGATTTAGAACAGTTTTATGAAAATCATCCCTATAGACAAGATGCGGCTAAATTATTAGTAGGTTTAAAGGTTAAAACTATAGAAACTAATGGGACAGCTAAAATTATTAGAATAGCGGGTACAATTGGGGAAAAAAGAGAGGAACTATTAACAAGAGCTACGGGTTCAATTAGTCGAAGAAAATTAGAAGAAGCTCATCTGGGGCAGCCAGTGGTGGCGGTACAATTTGGCAAAAATACCAAGGAGTATATTTATCCATTGGCAGCTTTAAAACCCTGTATGACAGATAAGGATGAGAGTTTATTTCAAGTCAATTACGGAGAGTTATTAAAGGAAACAAAAATCTTCTATGCTGAACGACAAGAACGATTAAAATTGTATAAGCAGGAGGCACAAAAGACTTTAAATAACTTTGGGTTTCAGTTAAAAGAAAAAAGTATTAACAGCCAAGAATACCCCGCATTATTTTGGACTCCTTCTATTTCTCTTGAGCAAACTCCCATCTTATTTGGTAAGGAAGAAAGGGGAGAAAAAAGAGAAACTCTCAAAGGATTATCGAAGGGGGGTGTATATCAACGTCATCGAGAATATGAGGATCCTGCTCGTAAAATTCGTTTAGCTATTCTGAAACCATCTAATTTAAAAGTGGGAGATTTTAGAGAACAATTAGAAAAGCGATTAGAACTTTATAAATTTGAGACCATTTTGCCAGCAGAGAATCAAATAAATTTCTCTGTTGAAGGTGTAGGATTTGAAAAAAGAGCTAGACTGGAAGAAGCAGTTGATCAATTAATTCGAGGAGAAATTCCTGTAGATATTGCTTTAGTCTTTCTTCCTCAAGAGGATCGCAATGCTGATAATACTGAAGAAGGAAGTTTATATTCGTGGATTAAAAAAAAGTTTTTGGAGCGTGGAGTTATAACTCAAATGATTTATGAGAAAACTTTAAATGATAAGAGCAACTATAAGAATATTCTCAATCAAGTTGTCCCCGGAATCCTAGCCAAATTAGGAAATTTACCCTATGTCCTTGCTGAACCTCTAGAAATTGCCGATTATTTTATTGGTTTAGATGTGGGAAGGATGCCTAAAAAAAATCTTCCAGGGAGTCTCAATGTTTGTGCAAGTGTGCGACTATATGGAAAACAGGGAGAATTTGTTCGCTGTCGGGTAGAAGATAGTTTAACCGAGGGAGAAGAAATTCCTCAACGTATTCTGGAAAATTGTTTACCGCAAGCTGAACTAAAAAATCAGACAGTTCTCATTTACAGAGATGGTAAATTTCAAGGAAAGGAGATTGAGAATTTACTAGCAAGAGCTAGAGCGATTAATGCTAAATTTATTCTCGTAGAATGTTATAAAACTGGCATTCCTAGACTTTATAATTTTGAGCAAAAACAGATAAATGCTCCCTCAAAAGGATTAGCTTTTGCTTTATCAAAGCGGGAAGTTATCCTGATAACGTCCCAAGTGTCTGAACAAATAGGTGTTCCTCGTCCCTTGCGCTTAAAAGTTCATGAATTAGGAGATCAAGTAAATTTAAAACAGTTAGTTGACACTACGTTAAAATTAACTTTACTTCACTATGGTTCTCTCAAAGAACCCCGTTTACCTATCCCTTTGTATGGAGCGGATGCTATTGCTTATCGACGCTTACAAGGAATTTGTCCTAGTTTATTAGAAGATGATTGTCAATTCTGGCTTTAGAGAGGAAAATTATGTAAATTCTCCTAAGTACAGGACAAAAAGCTGGAAAAGTAGGCGGGAGTAGGGTTTTATCAAAAATAGCACTAATCTTGAAACTCCTAGGAACCAATATAACGCATTGAAACAAGCTCTCAAACCTCCTCAAGGGATGGCAGGGAGCAAGACTCTCTTTCCTCGCTCTATTCTTACTAGCTCTGTTGAAAGTAAAAACCGTCAGTCAACCTCAAGGAATTAGCTCTAGGTTTTGAAGGTCGGGTATTCGTATAGTCCCATTACAAACGATGACAACGCTTGTTTGGGGACTTCCAGAGAGATTACTCTCAAATAGCTCCCATTGTAGTCCAGTGGCTCCATATCTCTCAACCCTGGGTATTGAGTATTGACCGCACCAATTGGTCATTTGGTAGTCATCACTACAACATCCTCACAGTCGGCATTGTCCATGAAGGGGTAGCTATACCAATTCTCTGGTGGATGCTCAAGAATAAAAAAGGCAACTCAAACAGCGATGAACGGATGCGAACGGTTACTTTCTTGATCTCCGCAATTATTTTGCCCACTGCTGTTATTGTATGTCTTGAATCCGCAAAAGTCCGTATAATTTAGCCAATAAAATTATTTTTCTTTTTCAATTAATCCAGATTCAGTTTTTTTAACTAAATCTGAGGCAAATCTTTCACTAAGTCCCACTAAAAAAGCACAGGAAAAGATAAATAAATCCTGACGGGCTTTGTTTGTTATTAAACTAGAAGAATTTTGATCCTGGGTAATCATAAAATCAATTTTAATCAACGTATCTGAGCTAATTAAACTAAAGATAAAAATACCGAAAATTAGACCAATTAAGGGTCTAAACAAACCAATAAAAAAAGGAATGAGGGGGTCGTCATATTTTTGGTCTGTAAAGTCGATAATTCTGAGTAAAATACTGGCAACACTTCCCAACACTCCTGCTGTTGCCGCATAAACTAAACCATAAAATATATGCCGATTAGGATTTATCGTATCACTCGATGATTTTAACTGTTCTGAATAACTACTAGAAGGAATGGGTACTGGGGAGTTTGCTTGAGGTAATGGTTTTGAAATAAGTGCCTCCTTTTGAGAGGATTTCTGGTGTAAATTATCATCAAATATGTAAATTTCTTGAGCAGAAAATTTGAGGGCAATAATAGATAAAAAAGTTGTAATAGATAAACCTAAAAATATTTTGAATGGGACTGATCTTGTAGAATAGATAGAACTAAATCCATTTAAAATATGTCCCCATAAAAAATAGCGACTATTATTAATTTCCTTTTCTAGATTAATTCTGAATTCTCGAATAGCATCAACTCCGACTTTATTAGTTTTTGCCATGAGCAATATATATTTAATTTCCTCTAATAACAAAATCAATTTAGTTGGATCATTGTTAAAAATAAACCAACCAATTTTCCAGCTATTACTTTTTTTATAAATCAAATAATTCAGATGATGAATCTGTTGAACTAAGTTAGCAATTTCTAGTTGTAATTCAGGAGAAATTATCGGCAAAACCTCTAATAAAACTTCCCGAATATCCGCATTTAAGGCGTTAATATCGTCATTTTTTTTGACTGGAGTGGAAGTTATCATATTTTTTGGGGACTTTTTAGATTGATTAATAGAATGAAAAGGCTATCTCTGCAGCTTCCCCTTACTCGACGTTGACCCTTCGGCTACGCTCAGGGTCAATCCGTTGCCGGATTTTCTCTATGATAGGGCGGGTTTTCTAGATTACTAAAATTCTAACATAAAGTCCCCCTAGAAGGGCGAGGTTTTAAACCCAGTTTTTTGATAAAAAGTTTGACCCTAGATAATTGTGATATATTTGTTATATTTCGTTACTTAAAATAAAATTATCCTTAGTTTGAGTTTTTGAATTTACCTCAAAATCCTCTACTGTTAAACAGCTATCTAATTGATCTTGTAATATGTTTGTATTAATTGCCTCCGTGCTAATTAATACCAATTGGGTAAAGGGTGGATTATTACCCCATTCTTCGCCTATTTCTAAGGTAATTCTCGGCCCCACTTGTTGCAAAATTACTCCTCTATTGGGATGTTCAACAGTAGATAAAATACCCTTGGCTCGCAATACAGTTACGGGTAATTTCCCTAATATTTTTCGCAGGGTTAATAACTGAAAAGGGCGAACACTTTCATAACTCCAAGTATGAAAGTTATCCGAGGGATTAGATTTTAATTGACTAGATACAGAATGAACGGGAAATGAGTCCCTAAATCCTAATAATAAATCTAGGGAAACATCCCCATAACTCCCTTTTAACAAACGCACCCAAGGTGCTATTTTTTGGATAATTTGACTAGCATTAATTTGTGCTTTTTCATCAATCAAATCAATTTTATTGAGAACCACAATATCAGCAGCCGAAATTTGATCAATTAGCAAATCTTGATAGTTAATTTTTCCAGATGGTTCACAAATTTGGGGTAGATAGGTAGCATCAACTAGGGTAATAATGCTTTCCAAGCGAATTATTCTACTTAAAACTGGACGCTTTAGGGTTTGTAACAGGGTATAAGGGTTAGCAATTCCACTGGCTTCAATTAAGATCTGATCTGGACGGAGAGATAGGATTTTGGGAAGGGAATTAACCAGATTATTTTGTAAACTACAACAAACACAACCTCCCTCAAGAGTGATTAGATCATCGTCTCTATTTTTAATTAACATCTGATCAATATTAAGACTACCAAAATCATTGACAAGTATGCCGAAACGGCGATCACTTTTACCCTTAAGAATGGAGTTAAGTAAAGTAGTTTTACCCGCACCTAAAAAACCCGTCAGCAGTGTTACTGGTGTCTTCCAGAGATTTGATGACAAAACCATTATACTTGTCCTCCCGATGGTTGTTTATAGATGACTCCCCGTTTCATGACAAAATCAACTTTACCAGTAACATTAATATCCTCAAAAGGATTACCCGGCATAGCGATAATATCAGCAAATTTCCCCACCGCTAACGCACCAATATTCGGCTGCATTAATAATTCAGCCGCTACAGTAGTTGCTGCTTTTAAAGCGCGTAAAGGAGTAATCCCATTTTGAACCATCGCTGGAAACTCTTTCCAGTTATCTATATGAGGAAAAGTTCCCGCATCAGTACCAAAAGCAATCTTAACGTTACTTTTAGCTAAATTATCAGCACAAGCAATCAGTTGAGAGGCATATTTTTGATATTTAGCGTGTTGCCAAGGAGAACGATTTTGCCAATATTCAGGATTATTAGCATTGCGAGCTTTTTCTAAAACAGTGTATTGAGTTGGTACCAGATAAACTCCTTTCTCTTCCATCAATTGCAAAGTCTCGGAACTGGCAAGATTACCATGTTCAATGGAACGTACCCCCGCGTTAACAGCACGTTGAACCCCTTCCCCTCCATAAGCGTGAGGACAAGCAGAAATACCGAAATCTTTGGCGGTACTAACCAGAATATTCATCTCCTCTTGGGAATAGGTGGTTTGACTCGGATCATCCGTAGGAGAGCTAAAACCCCCTGTGGCACAGAATTTAATCCAATCTGCTCCTGAGCGAATTTCTTCCCGTACTATGCGGATAATTTCTGCTGTTCCGTCTGCTACTTCAAATTTTTCTGGTCTGAACTGAAAAGCAACTAAAGAGGTAAAATCACCATGTCCTCCTTGGGCTGAAATCAGGTGAGGTGCTACCAATAGATCTGGTCCAATAATCCAGCCCTTGGCGATCGCTTTTTTGAGATCGACGGTAATAAATTCTGGATCGGGACAACCCACTTCCCGTATAGTAGTAAAACCGTTCATTAACAGTATTTTCAGGGGATTTAAGCTATAAAGGGTCATTAATGGCACTGTCACCATATAAGGATTTTCTGGAATTGTAGGATCCCCTTCACAGAAGGTAATATGAACATGACAATCAATGAAACCAGGGGTAACGGTGTGTCCTTTTAGTT
This sequence comes from Microcystis sp. Msp_OC_L_20101000_S702, assembly GCF_007095705.1. NCBI lineage: Bacteria > Bacillati > Cyanobacteriota > Cyanophyceae > Chroococcales > Microcystaceae > Microcystis > Microcystis sp. Msp_OC_L_20101000_S702. Next base: position 13,433 of record NZ_SFBO01000098.1, on the reverse strand, counting down.
CAATAATTTGAGCGTTGCTGTGATCAACTGTTGTAGCGATCGCAGTGATATTCCCATTTTCGACGCGAATTTCCGTGGCACCAAGGGGATTATCAGCCAAACCATCCCAATATTGATCGGTTACGATTACATAATTTGGGCTAGTGGAATTAGTACCAGTCATAGTTGTTTCTCCTGTTGTTAATTTTTTCAGCGTTTTTATTAGTCTTGAGCTAGGCGATCGCTTAATATCTCGACTTCCACTGGATGAATAGGCCAATTCAAGTTGATAGTTAGCGAATCCGCTTTAATGGTTAGTCTTGATAGACATTCATAGTATGTAGCCAAATGGTATCCGTATCCGCGTTTTCTTGTGTACTACCTAACAGAATTTCAAAATAGGAACGACTATTATAGACATGACGAAGGATGTTACAACGTTCGCTGTCTTCAATTACATCAAAACCCGCCGTTTTATTGGGGATTAAAGTAATCGACTGCATCCCATTATCAGCGGCAAAGCAGAGATGAATATCTAAGGGACTTCCCACCCAAGAGGGATCATCAAAACCCAAGACAGAAAACAATCTAGCATTGGCAACCACTAGAGGTATATTGTAGGGTTTAAACTCAAAAGGAATAGCTCCCATATCGGCTTCACCCCGTCTGTCTCCGACAAAATCGCAGGGAAAGTTATTAAAATTCCATAAAAAAGATCCATCCTCATCTTTGACGGTGATGGTATAGCTTTCTTTGCATCGGTATAAAACCATAAATTGATGACCTCCTTGAATATTTGATTAAGTTTTGTTGATTCAAGAGATTGTTAGGTTGGTTGAGGAAAGTTTGTTTTTTTTTCTCACACCAACCAACTGGTACTATAGCGTCCTATTCGCTTAATAACCCGTTTTGGAATCGATTGCCGCAGCATCAATACCTGCAACTGCCCAACCGACAGCAACGGGATCCTCTGTCACCACGCCAAAAACCAACGCGGCGGCGGAAACAAGATCACTGATCCAGGTATGCCCAACACCGCTAGTCACCTTATTTGGTACTAACATTCCATTCTCAGGAATATTTGATTCTGGATTATAAGCTGCCAAGGTACTTAGGAAAACACCACATGAACCAGTTGCACACATATAATTCAGATTGGCATCAGCAATGATCGCCCAAGGGGACCCTGAGATGGTTTGATACTGTTGGGCGGCATTGCCCACCGTATTACTCTTGACATCAACAACCCAGATACTGCCCATAGAGGAATTAGAGGGGTTGGACGGAGCCGTGGCAATAAAGATTGCTCCCTCTGGATAATTTCCCGGATCTGCATTACCGGCGTTTGGTGAGTAGGCCAAAGATAAAATGACCTGTCCACTGGGTACTGTCCAAATAGGACTTAACGAGGCATTGAAACCACTATAGGGCTGATAGTGTAAACCGCCAGCCGGGGTTGCCCAGTAAATGCCATTTGGTCCTTTACAAACGTCAGTTGCAGTACATCCGCCGTGATAACCGTAAAGGATAGGAGTTGAAGATGGGTTCTGAGCATTGAAGATAACCCCCGTAGCTTCTTTCACACCGCCGAGTAACAGACAATCGTAATTAGTTAGCGTGTTCGCAGGGAAAAAGGTCAGAGATACGGACGCTCCAGACGCTCCATCTTCGTTATAAGATGTGTTTGAACCCACATAAGACAAGCTCGGCACGCCGTTAGACCAAGTGACTGAATACCAGTAGAGGTTGCCATTAGACGCTGCCACGTAAAGAAGGCTTTCGGGGAAATAATAGAAAAGTCCGGCAATTGGCGCATCGGGTTGTTTTTCCGAAGCGATCTGAGTCGTGACATTACTACTTGTGAAGTGGCTGCCTCCAGTAGCGGGATTAATGCTATTAAGCCAAATATTCTCGTCTTCAGATCCGTAAACAAAATAGTAAGGTGGTGAATAGTCAGTGTTGCTGTAATCAAGCAGAAACTCAATAGCAGTGGTACTGGCACCATTATTATCAAGATTACTCACCCCCCCTAAAGTATAACTTGGTGGGGTTAGATTCGGTGAAAATTGCCCAACCGAGATCCCACTTTGGTAAGCAGCGACGACAAAAGTATAGTTCTGATATTCACCAGCAGGAATAGTGATTGCCGAAATACATTGAGTGTAGGGAAAAGACATGATTATCTCCTTTTGAGTTGAAGTTAAAGAGAATTACTTGAGAGGTCAGAAGTAAATAATTTAATTATTTTCCCTTTCTTTCCCTCCCCATTTAGAGTCGTGCCGATTCCCACTGCCGACTGTATCAGAGATTTAGGATAACTAGGCTCAATTAGGGGCGATCGCCTATCTAATGGCAGTTACCATAGGGGTAAGTTATTTGCCCGTCGATACCCTTTTAAAATGTTTAAAGGGACTCCATTAATGAGAGCAGAAAAATTATTGACAGTGGTTTCTAGTTGTCCGGTGCTAGTATTGACGCGATTCCACCAATCAGTGGCAATAATGTTAGATTTGATGCCATTTAAACCAGCGAAAAAGCTAGAGAGTTCTTTAGGCACATTAGCTGGTACTCCATAAGCACCTTCATAATTATACTGAGCCATTAATGACCAGAGAAAATTATTAGGTTGGTTGATAGCGTCAATTTGTTGTTGTAAATAACTCTGCACGTCTGACCAAAGAGTTACACTTGTACCACACCAATATTGTTTAATAGAACTGCTCCAAAAGGGTGTATTTTGTGCTAACCAATCAGACATACTATCAGGAAATTCGAGAGAACCAACTACAACTCGGCCAGTAGTTTGCCAAAGGTCTTTTAAGGGTTGAGAAATACCAGAGGGCGGAATTAATTTATCCTGTCCAATAGTGTTGATAATCAGATTAGATAAATCTTGATAGGTTTGGCTTGTCCAATTTCCCTCAAAATCATGTAAGTCAAGAATAACAAATTCTTGGGGATTATCAGCTAAAAATTGCGTTACTTGATTGAGAAAATCTACTAAAGTCAGGGGGAGAGCAAAACTCCCGTGACACATAACAAATTGATTATCCCCTGAGCCACTACTAAGCATTAACCTGAGATCAAGGGCACGAATACCTTGACTAAGTTGCTGATTGATGTTTTGGTATTGAGTTTGTACCCACGTTTGGCTAATACTACCAGCGCAATAAGTTGAGGCATCGTGAGTGCCTGGCAGGGTTAACTCATTGAGACAAAGGTTTTGAATACAAGGGGCAAATAATTCCATCCAATTATTAGCCCAGTGTAATACGGAAGGACGTAACACACTTTGATCATCTGCTAATCCGCCACTGCCATAATCAGGGGTTGGATAGGAACTAATTGGGTTTTGGGTATTACTAGGGAAATAACCAAGGGCGATCGTTACTACTCCATCATGAATCCATCCTACAGCAGATGTATTAGTAGTATCTGGAGTAGGATAAACAAAAAGACCATTGGGAATATTTTGCCATTCAACTAAAACCCCATAACCTGCTTCTGAGGGGACAGGCGTTGATAGTCCGTGAACTCCACTCTTTTTAGCACTAATTGTAAAGTTAAAGTTACTTACCTCCTCAAGGGTATATTCAACATCACCCGCATCATCTATACTGTCATGACCTACTGTTTCTTTAAACTCAGCATAAAATTGAGTAAAGGAATTAGGACTAATCTGAGAAGATGGATCCCACTCCATCTGGTAACTGTGGGATTTTACTTGATTGATGTTATATGGCGTAGCGTTGACAATTTGTATGTGAAATCCAGCACCCATAATAATTTTCTCCTTGATGAAGATGAGTATTGTTGACTTTTTAAAGTCGTTAATTGAGTTACAGTTAAAGATAATTACTTGAGAGGTCAGAAGTGAATAATTTAAATATTAGCCCTTTCTGTTCCTCCCCATTTACAGTCGTGCCGATTCCCACTGCCGACTGTTTAGCGATAGAATAATTAGCTTAACTTAGTGGCAATATCATCTAAATCTTGCTCTGTTAGCGTGAGAGAATCAGCCACATTTTCCGTCAGCGGCCAGTCAATTTCCAGAAGATTGAAATAAGCTTGAATGTGCTGAAAATAGGCTTCTTGCAGAAATTGCTTCAGGGGAGTTGTTTGCGGTTGAGAAAAAACGCCACATTCACCTTTCATGGCAAAAGTGCTGGGATTTAAGGCGAGATAATTACAGTTTTTTACTTTTTGAATTTGACTATCAACTAATAGTGCAATTCTCGAAGATTTAGGAATATTACAAGATTGATACAGGGTAGGAATCTGCTGTAATTGCTGAATATTCCAAGCATGGGGAACAATATCCAAACTATTCCAGAGTCGGCTGCTTTGATTGAGACCTGGCTCCGTATTTCCGTAGTAATCAGAAAAGGTTTGATCCCCTGGGGTTGCTCCGGCAGAAAATTGGGTATTGACGGTGATTTGTTTACCGGTAGGGTTCCAAGTTGCTTGATTTTCGTACAGCCATAATGCCATTACTGGAGATAATGCACCACCTAAACTATGGCCGGTGGTAATGATTTCGATCGGTTGGTCAGATTGGCTGGGAATTTCCTGGGTCAAAAATTCTAACAGAGAGCGGTTAGAAGCATCTTTCAGGTTTTGCAGAATAGTAATTCCGGTGTTTGTTCCTTCCGAAATTTTTCCGCGTTCGGGGAATTGCGTTGACCAGGAAACCATGTTATGGGTAGCAGCATCCTCCTGTAACCAGTCAAAAACTGATTTCGGATTCGTAGCAGCGATCGCAACTACATATTGAGGGTTATTGGTTTCGGCATTTTCTCCCTTCGCCACATACATAATATTATCCCAGTTCTGATTTTTAGGATCATGATAATAAATAACAGGACCCCAAAGAATTGTCCATTGACCAATTTTTGCTTGAACCGTAGGATTGGCTAAATCTGTAATAACTTTCTCGCTATTACTGATATTAGCGAACATAGAAAGACAGAAAAGCGTTTGTTGTTGATCGTAAGTAGGCATTGAAATTTTCTCCCTCCGATTGTGAATTGATTAGGCGTATCTTAGACAAATCCAGGTAATTGAGTCACCAGAAAATTGTTAATGGTTTGGTCACAAAACAAATTTCACAAAAAAGGGATGACCGCTCTTTTTAACTTGATTAAGTTGACCCCAACTTACCCCATCATTAGAGGTGTAAAAATTAGCACCAGAACAGCTATTGGCGGAAAATGTAGGACAAGCATTGCTAAACAGGAAAAACTTTGATCGCTTTTTCGTAGTAAGCTTGACGATCAGCTAGTCCGTTAAGACCACCATTGACTCGTCGGGTGATTTCTTCCACTGTTGCACCGCGATCACAAAGAGCATTCATGTTATTGTTATGCCACCAAAAACCGCCACTGGTAAAAGGATAGGTGGTACTAACATAGTCAACTCCATCCATCACTTTCGGATCATGAATATAATTCGCAAAAGCTTGATAGTTACTGCGTCCCGTTAGTTGAATAACGCCTGCTCCCTTATATTTGGGACCATCTCCTGGATAAATATTTCCTAGGTCTTTCCGTCCGTTATACTCCTCACCGCTACCGAGTTCTTTCATCCATTTCAAGCCACCACTTTCATGGGCAGTTTGGCTTAAAAAATGACACATTCGCGGGTGAGTGTTAATTTCAAAGCGATTTAAGCAAGAATTGAGATCTGCTAATTGTCCATCGCTAATGACATTACCATAGATAGATTCGGCTTGAGCTTTGGAGATTAAATTATTACCCCCCGGTAATTCTTTAAGTTCTAGTAAAAATTTTGCCGAAGATGCTCCCAAGGTATCCAATTCGCCTTCTTTGATTTTTTGTTTGAATTGCTCAAAGGCTTGTTTTGTTTGGGGTCCATAAATGCCATCAACACCATGAGCAGCAAGTAATCCGAGAACTTGCAAACGGGTCTGAACTTCTCGGCAAAGTTCCGAGTCTCCAGCTAAGGAATCAATGGGTTTAACGAGGTTTTGTTGAATGATGTCTTCTAATTTCATGGTATTTATTTCCCGGTTCAGATTTTCCGATGGTGATCGCTGAGTTAATCAAGACTAAAAAACTAAGATAGTTGAGCATCCATTGTATCTAAATCCTGATCAGATAGGGTTAGAGTATCAGATAAATTGTTAGTCAGTGACCCCTCAATATTGGGGAACAATGTCTAAACTATTCTATAATTGGCTGGAAAGATTGAGTCCTGGCTCTGTCGTTTCATAGTAATTAGCCAAGTCTTGATCGCCAAGGGTTGCACCGGCAGAAAATTGCGTATAAACCTTGACTTGTTTGCCTTTTGGATTCCAGCTTGTCTGATTCTCATAATTAGATAGAGGATTGTCGGGAGGAGCAACTTTATGAGATGCTTAAGTTCTGCAGCTAAAAGTTATGCCTATGTCAGCCCCCCATCCTCAACCATTTGAGTAACTAAGTCAATGGATTAAGCCCAGAAACGTTGAATTTCGTCATAAAAATTTACATTCAAGAGCATACTAAATCTATACTTTAGACAGTCATAATCTGAGATTTATTAAACTTATGAAATCGGAGAGTGAGATCGGTCAAAATCATCCCCAATCTGGTAATTATGCCCCCCTAGATAGCCATCTTTGGGCCGATGCCACCTATCCCCTCGGAGCGCATTATCGGGGCGATAGCGTCACCTTTGCCGTCTATTCTAAAAATGCCAGTCAGATTCTTCTGGAAATCTACGATCGCCCGACGGGAGAAAACGCTAAGTATGATTACTGGTTGACAAAAAACCCCAATGATGATATATGGCGGGCAAAAATCGCCGGTATTGGCCACGGCAGTTACTATGCTTTTCGCTGTTGGGGTTCCAATTGGCAATTTGATCAAAAATGGCAAAGAGGTCACAGTAACGCCGGTTTTCAGGCAGATGTGGACGATTTCGGCCATCGTTTTAACCCCAATAAAGTCCTCTTCGATCCCTACGCGCGAGAACTTTCCCACGACCTTGAAACCCCGGCCATGATCGCGGCCGGAGAAAATGCTGGAATCTATGCCACGGGAGAAGGGGACTACAAAGGAGTGATCCGGCGGCAATACGATACGGGTAAATGGTCGCCCAAAGGCATTGTGATCGCGCCGGATGGGACTTCTACCGGTACTCGTCCCCGTCTGGGGTCCGAAAAAGCGATCATTTACGAGGCCCATGTGCGCGGTTTAAGTCATCACCCCTCCGCTAGTCGTTTGGAAGATATTCTCAAGGGAATTACGGGTTTTGAGGAAGTGGCCAACGTTCCCGACCAGTACAGAGGAACTTATGCGGGGGCCGGCTATATGGCCAAATATCTGAAAGCGCTGGGATTTACCACGATCGAACTCTTACCGGTCCAGGAAACCGCTAACGATAATAACCCCGACGATCGCCCCGGCGGTAACTATTGGGGTTACATGACCTTTGGTTATTTCGCTCCCGATCGCCGTTATGCTTATGATCGCTCCCCCGGGGGACCCACCAGAGAGTTTAAGGCCATGGTCAAAGCTTTCCACGACCAAGGTATGGAAGTTTATCTCGATGTGGTCTATAATCACACCGGAGAAGGGGGCAATTGGGGCAGCAACGATGTCACCGGATTTGTTAGTTTTGGTGGTTTTGATGTGGTGGAATACTATCAACTCACCGACGAACATTATCTAGTCGATGGGGCCACTGGCTGCGGAAATCAATTAAACTTTTCCCATATTGTCACCTGTAATCTGGTTCTTGATTCCCTCACCTATTGGTTAGAAACCATGGGAGTTGATGGTTTTCGTTTTGATCTGGCCCCCGTCCTCGGTCGAACTCCTTCTAGTCATGAACGAGAAGATTGGCACAAGCAAAAACAATTCTTTCCTAAACATCCTTTGTTAGAAAAGATCGAGCAATTAGGCAAGAAATATGATGCCGAAATGATCGCCGAAGCTTGGGATATCTGGGGTTACGAAGTAGGTAATTTCCCAACGGGTTGGGGCGAGTGGAATGGCCGTTATCGCGATGCAATCCGGCGTTTTTGCAAGGGAGATGGTAATACTTTTAAATTCATCGAACAGGTGAACGGAGATTATCACAATTTTCATGACCAAGGCGGACCACACAAATCGATCAGTTTTATTGTTGCCCACGATGGTTTTACCCTGATGGATTTGGTCAGTTATAACAATAAAAATAACCTCAATCCCTGGCCTTTTGGTCCTTCCGATGGCGGCAATAATAATAACGATTCTTGGGATTCTGGCGGTAATCAGGCCTTACGTCGCCAAAGATTACGCAACTTTTGGACGATTCAATTTTTATCTCGCGGTGTTCCCATGACTGTCTGGGGTGATGAATTTGGCCGCAGCCAAAATGGTAATAATAATCCCTACAATATTGATAGTCTGGCCACTTGGAATAATTATGATATGATTGCCACCCGTTCACCCCATCTACTGCCCACCGGTTATCGGGAAGCTTATCACAATAATTTTGGCACGGGAACTAATCAAGAAGAACGCAATCCTTTATTTATTTTTGCCGCTTATATTGCTCACTTAAGAAACAATCATATAGCACTCAAACAGCGCCGCTATGGCGATATGGTTCTCAATGCGGGCAATAGTGTCACCTATTTATTTAAAAAACCCGATGGGGTTAGCGATTTAACTGCCCATGCTCGCTCTATTTGGTTTTTAATTGATGGTAGTGCCGTCGGTGATCACGATTTTTTGGTGTTAATTAATATGTATCATCTGCCGGTGGATTTTCGTCTTCCCTCCCCAGGCAATAATTATCGTTGGGTAAGAATTATTGACACGGCAGCTTGGGCAGAAACCAATTATAATTGTTGGTCTGTGGAGCAAGGAGCAGTAATTGCCGATCGCTATAAAGTCAATGGTTTTTCGATCGTGGTTCTCGAGGAGATTAACTGAATTTTTGGCAATAGGGAAATATAAACCCCTATTGCATCTTATGTTTTATAACCCGCACTTAGCCCAAAATTACCGTTAAATGTCTAAAACTAAAAGTAGTGTTATTATCCTAACCATAATTTGTATTATCGCCACAGCGATGGGAGTTTATCTAATCGGTGGTATCGACTCCCAACAATTACAGATCTGGTTAAAACAAATGGGAATTATGGCCCCCATTTTGTATATTATTGTCTATACGATCGGGACAATTTTAATCCTACCTTCTACCCCCTTAAACCTCAGTGGTGGCGCGATCTTTGGGGTAGTTATGGGAACAGTTTGGACAACGATCGCCGCTTTGGTGGCCGCTATAGTTGCCTTTGCTTTTACCCGTACTATTGGCCGGGAATATACCGCCAAAAAATTTCAGGGAAAATGGCAAGCGATCGATGCAGAAATGCAGCAAGGCGGCCTATTTTATATGTTTGCTATCCGTCTATTACCGATTATTCCCTACGGTATCGTTAACTTTGTTGCGGGATTAACTTCTATCCGTTTTCGCGATTATTTCATCGGTACTTTATTAGGCACTGTCCCCGGAATTTTACCCTTTGTCATGATGGGTGCGGGTTTAAAATCTTTGGGAAAAGGCGATATACTGCCCCTAATGGTGGCTTTTACCCTCATTGCTCTGTTAGTAGGTGTGGGAACTTGGTATCGTCGTCGTCGGCAATTTCCCTTTCAGTGATCAGTTATCAGTTATCAGATTGGAGTTTTAAGTAGATAGTGTTAAGTGAAAACTTTGGCACTTTATTTTCACTGATCACCGGTTACTGGTTACTGTTCACCGATCACTGATCACTGATTCAAGCCTGACAACGATAAAATTAAGTTAGATTAGGAGTATCCCGACTGAATCCCCATTGCTAAGGAGATAGCGTATCGATGCCTGCCGCAGATTATAAAGATTATTATGCCGTTCTGGGAGTAGGTAAAACTGCCAGCGCTGAAGAAATTAAAAAAGCTTTTCGCAAATTAGCTGTCAAATATCACCCCGATCGCAATCCTAACAATAAAAGCGCCGAAGAACGTTTTAAAGAAATTAGCGAAGCTTACGAAGTCCTCTCCGATAGCGAAAAACGCCAAAAATACGATCAATTTGGACAATATTGGCAACAGGCCGAGCGATCGAATTGGCCAGGTGGTAATGGGGGGGTTGACTTTGGTTCCGACGGTTTTGACTTTAGCCAGTACAGCACCTTTGATGATTTTATCAATGAACTGCTCGGTCGCATGGGGCGCTCCGGCGGTACTCGCCCCAGTTCCCATTCCTACGGGACTCCGGGGAGAGGATTTGGCGATTTTAGCAATTTTAACGACTTTGCCGGCGCTCGTACTCCACCGCAATCCGTCACTTCTGGTGTCTCCACCGCTAAACTGCGTCTGAGTTTTGGGGAAGCTTTACGAGGAGTACAAAAACGGGTTAATTTAGCCGGAGAAATGATCGATATCAAAATCCCCCCAGGAACCAAAACCGGTAATCGTCTCCGGGTACGGGGTAAAGGACTAATCGATCCCTTGAGTAAACAACGGGGAGATCTATTTCTCGATGTGGAATTAGAACCCCATCCTTTCTTTACTTTTGAAGGCGATAATTTAACCTGTGAAGTGCCGATTACTCCCGATGAGGCAGTTTTAGGCACAGCAATCGAAGTTCCTACCCCCGATGGCATGGTGACGGTAAAAGTTCCCGCCGGTATTCGTTCCAGTCAATCCCTGCGCTTACGCGGCAAAGGTTGGATCGATAATAAAGGACAACGCGGCGATCAATTAGTCAAAATTGTCATCGATACTCCCAAAGAATTAACGGCGATCGAACGGGAATTATACGAGAAAATTAAATCTCAGCGTACCACCGATCCCCGTCGTCATCTCAGACAGGTGCAAATTTAAGTCCCTAGCTAGGGTTTGCCAAAACAGTTTTTCTTGGTGCTGATTACTGTCTCTGGGGTTTATAAGTGGTTAGGTGTTAACTCGTCAGTTCCCCCCCTTATCAAGGGGGGATTAAGGGGGGATCGGCACCCCCCTTATCAAGGGGGGATTAAGGGGGGATCGGCACCCCCCTTATCAAGGGGGGATTAAGGGGGGATCGATCTAGAATTTAACCTTACTAGCCAACCAATTAGTAATTAATTTGGGGCTATTTTTCTTCACCCAATAGAGAGCATAAATTCTGAATATAGGCTTAGAAAAACGAGCGATCGCTTTCATAATAAAATTTAAGTAACGACTATGAAACTTTTTATTAATTAAATTTAACGAACCCACATCGTAAAGACAGTCGATGATAATCCTAAAAGTCGTTTCCTCTCTTTGGAATAAACTATCTATTAACAATAGCACTTCCTGAATCCGTTGCTGTTTAAGCTGTTCCTCTTCGGAAACAGCCGAGAGAATCTGCTGCTGCTTAGATAATTTACTATCCGATGGGGTTAACATGATATGGTAGGGAAAAAATTAACTTGTTTTGATTTTATCCCTATTTGCCGATTTTGCAAGACCAACCCCCCCATCTATCCCCGTTTTTACAATAACACGGATATTTCCTCTCCCATGCCGTCTTGACTGTGATTGCTGTGATTGTGTCATGGACTGTGACTGATTAAGAAAAATAGGGCAGAATAAAATTATGAAAGCTAAAATGAGGACTGAATCATGAATGATACCTTAACCACAAGTTTACTTTAGCAGTACGGGAATTTACCTGAAGCAATCTCTAAAATCCCTATATTGTGGCAAAAAATCAAAACCCAATAATATAATAAACTCAACCCTCATCACCCCGATTTTATCTATGGATCCTCTTACAGGAGCAGCGATCGCAGTTGGTTCGATTATTGCCACTAAAGCGTTAGAGAAAACCGGTGAAAAAGTGGGAGAGAAAGTTTGGGAACAAACAGGAAAATTTCTCACTTCCCTGAAACAAGTTTCTCCAGATACTGTCACCGCAATTGAAAAAGCACCCGAACAGCCTTTAGATTATGGACAGGCAATTCTAGAGGTGGAATCTGTTGCTAAAACCAGTCCCGAATTAAGCCAAATTATAACCGATTTGGTTGACATTGTAGAATCCGAACCTTTACCTAATTTAAAGGATATTCTTAACAATATTGCTAAGGGTTTGCAATCTCAATCCTCTGGACAAAAAACCCATATCAAAACCATTGAAAAAATTGTTAATTTTTCTCAAAGGGACATTAATATTAATGAACAAAATATCACCATGTAATGTCTTGGGTGCGTGCAATACACCCCGACGGAACCGAAAAAAATGCCATTGTAGGGGCGAATTGCGTTCGCCCTTCCCCTTTTGATGTGTTAATATTGTATGATTAAACATTTTTATCACAGCATTATGTTAACAATATGGATCAAAAAATAGTCAATTATGCTCAAGGCAATATCAATATTGACAAGCAAAATATTTATAATTATCCGCCTAACCAAGAGCCTCCTCAACCCAATCCTCACAATTTATCTAATAGTAATATCCCTAGATTTGTTGGTAGGGATCAGGAATTAATTGACTTAAAAAAGCAATTACAACAATCCCAAAAGCTTGCTATATCTACCTTAACGGGAATGGGAGGCATAGGTAAAACCGAACTAGCCAGATGGTTTGGCTGGCAAGAATGGCGAGAAAAAGCCTATCCCGGGGGTATATGTTGGTTAAATGTGGCAGAAAGTGACGGCGGTTTTATCGGTACTTCTATTTTAGATTTTGCGCGGGTACATCTCAAATTAACTTTACCAGATGAGGGAGAATTAGACGTAAAAATTCGTTATTGTTGGCAAAATTGGTTAGCGGGAAATGTCTTAATTATTTTTGATGATGTGCGGGATTATCAGCAAATTAGGGATTATTTACCACCGCAAGAAGACAAACGCTTTCAGGTTTTAATTACCACTCGCAAGGAATATTTATCAGCGACAATTGCGACTTTTCGGGTAGAAGTATTAAAAGAAAAAGATGCACTTGATTTATTGCGTTCCTACCTTAAAGACAACAGAATTGACACACAAATCGAGGCAGCTAAATTATTATGTCAGGATTTAGGTTATTTACCCTTGGCGTTAGAATTGGTGGCAAGGCTGCTGGTACGACGACAGGATTGGAAAATTAGCAAAATACGGCAGAAATTAGCCGAAAAAGGCTTAGATGAGCCAATCTTAGCCAAAAATCCCAAGTTTCATGGGGAAATGACTGCGGAAAGAGGGTTAAAAGCTGCCTTTAATCTCAGTTGGGAGGAGTTGCATAGCGAACCAGAAGCCCAAATTTTGGCACTTTATCTCAGTTTATTCGCTCTTGCGCCCTTTCCCAAGGGGATGATTCTGGATTTATTTCCCGATGAGGATGGGGATACAGTGGAGGAATGGTTAACCGATAGTTTAGTTCACCTGAGTTTAGTTCAGGATAATCGTGATGGTTGGTATGAAATTCATCCCCTGTTGCGTCGCTACTTTCGGGATAAGTTAGAAGCATCACCC
>NZ_SFBO01000097.1:0-43409 GCF_007095705.1 Microcystis sp. Msp_OC_L_20101000_S702 | reverse complement strand
AAAAAATATAGAAGAGCTAATGCAAATTAGCCGCTATCGGTTGAAGGATTACATCAAAGGACAAAGAGCGATATCGCTTGCCCTATCTACCTTCTAGCTCGCTTGTCCCCCTCTCAGGCTTCCTCCCACTTTCCTGCTGCTAGTAAGTTATGAAGAAAATAGTAATTTTCTTTCGTTGTTGCCATGATATAGCGCACCTAAATGAAATGTAAAAACCCTCCGTTTGCCGTCTTGCTACACTTGACTTCTAGAGCCTACCCGTTCACAAATCAATTAGGCGCACTATATATGGACTCCTTATCTTTATATTTGTTCTGATCACTTACAATATCTCAGTTAAACGACAATTCAGAAGCGGGTGCGGCAGGACTCGAACCTGCGACTCGCTGCCTAGAAGTGCAATCGCCGATCTCGTAGGGTGCGTTAACATAGTGTAACGCACCCCTTTACTGACTCAAGCTGTTAAAATATGTCGGATGACTTAAAGATTGGGTTTAATTTATAACTCTACCCAATTCTCTAAACTTAATCCTTCAACCCTCAATAAATCACTGTCATTAGAAACAACAATTAAACTTTTAACTATAGCAGTAGCAGCAATTAAAATATCTTCTGTTTGTATGGGTAATCCTCTTAATCTAAGATCAGCATGAATTTCGGCTGCTTTTTCTAAAATAGCTAAATCATCTAATAAAATAATTTGATAATCCTGACAAAGTTGGTTAAATCTTTCTCTTTGTTTAGGTGCAGCAACTGCCAAAAATCCCCTCTTAATTTCAAAATAAGTAATGCAACTGATAAAGATACTTTTTCTTTGAGCTTTGACATCTTCAATTTTTTGATAAATTTCAAGATTACGCTTAATGATCAAAGAGACGATATTAGTATCTAACAAATAACTCATAATTATCTATTTACGCTTAATTGCTTCATCGAAAATAGCCATTTGTTCAGGAGTAAAATCGCCGCCAATTTTTGACAGGATTTCTGTGGACATAATAAAGCTACAATGCTCTTTCAATTCCGCCTCTGACATAGTGTTAAATTCATCAAAAGGTAAATTTTTTTCAAATAATTCAACCAAATGTTTCACTATTTCTGAATAATTAAGTTCCTCTTTAAAGAAAGGGCGGTCTTCCATTAAAATAGAAACAACTTGCTCAATTCTCTTAATCATTGATTTTTGTCTAACATCAGTTGATAACATATTTATGTCTCCAGTAAATTTTCAATAATATTTATCAACTGCCAATATATCAAGTTTCTCGTGGTTATGCAACATCGTGAGTTCGATCTCGAATAGATCCCTGTAACGGTGTCTTGGGTGGGATGTATCACCATTCTCATCGGATGGTGGTTTCTGCGATGTCGAATCTGTTTGGGGTGAAGATGTCTTTATGGTTAAAAGACCGCAGGAGACGCACCTTGTCAGGCGAGGACATATTACACTATCCTTATGATAGTAGTAACCTTAGCCGAAACCATGAAAACAATTAGTTTTAAAACCCATGTAGGAGAAGATGGAACATTACAAATATCTTTACCGCCTGAACTTAAAAACACAGATTTAGAAGTCACCTTAGTTTATCAGCCAATATCTCTAAAAGAAAAAGAAGAAAAAACTACATTTAGCCAATGGCAAGAAGGCTTTTTTGAAGAAGTAATTGGCGGTTGGGAAGGTGAATTATTAGTAAGAGAAAAACAGCCAGATTATGAGGAAAGAGCGATCGAGAATGATTAAGGATAAAAATCAGCAAACCTATAAAGACCCTAGTATTGTCGGTTATTATGCCCAATTAACCGCGCTACAGCCAGCAGAAAAGACAATTTTAACCCTGCTGCAAGAGCGTTTATCAACCATGAAAATGCTTGATTTAGGGGTAGGTGCGGGACGGACTACGAAGTATTTTGCCCCTCTTGTGGGAGAATATATCGGGGTTGATTATTCTGCGGAAATGATCGCCGCTTGTCGTCAAAAATTCCCCCATTTAGTCTGGCAAGTGGCCGATGCTAGAAATCTAGAACAATTTGCGGATAATTATTTTGATTTTATTCTCTTTAGTTTTAATGGCATTGATTATATTTCCCCTGCTGACCGTTTTCTAGTTTTAGAGGAAATTAGCCGCATCGGTAAAGCGGGCGGTTATTTTTGTTTTTCTAGTCATAATCTTCAGGGAATTATCCCAGAATTCGATTGGAAAAAAAAGATTAGTTTCAATCCTTTTAGTAGCTATGTCAATTTAGTCATCTGGGTGATTTTGCGGGCCTGTAATCCCTCTCTTAGCTACGAACAGTTATTGACTGCTGACTATGCAATTATTCGGGATGAACCCCATAATTTTCGTCTGCAAAATTATTACGCCACCCCCAAAGAACAATTAAGACAGTTAAGGTCTTACTTTCAAGAGATTAAAATTTATTCTTGGAAAACCGGTCAGGAAATTAAGAGCGAACAAGAGTTAAATACTAATCTTGATCATTGGCTTTATTATCTCTGTGTTCTTCCCTAATATTATCCCGCTTTTTTGGGGGATATTGAAGTAATGCTTGGGCAAGATAATGACCAGTGTAGGATCTTTCACATTTAGCCACGGTTTCCGGTGTTCCCACCGCGATTAATTCTCCTCCCTTGTCCCCTCCTTCCGGTCCCAAATCAATAATCCAATCGCTACAGCGAATCACGTCGAGATTATGTTCGATGACGATAATCGAATTACCTTTATCGACCAATCTTTGTAACACATCTAAGAGATGATGCACATCATAAAAAGATAAACCCGTAGTCGGTTCATCAATCAAATATAGGGTTTTTCCGGTGGCCCGTCGGGATAATTCGGCCGCTAATTTTACCCTTTGTGCTTCCCCACCGGATAAAGTGGGAGCGCTTTGGCCAAGTTTACAGTATCCTAAACCCACATCCACGAGAGTTTGTAATCTGGTGGTGGCCCGGGGGACATTTTCAAAGACTTTTAATGCTTCCTCGATCGTCATATCTAAGACATCGGCGATCGAATAACCTTTATACTTAACCTGTAGGGTTTCCCGATTATAACGCGCCCCTTTACACACATCACACTGCACATAGACATCGGGGAGAAAATTCATCTCGATGACGTTTACCCCTTGGCCTAAACAAGCTTCACAGCGTCCTCCCTTAACATTAAAAGAAAACTGCCCCGCTTTGTAACCCCTAGCTTTTGCTTCGATGGTTTCGGTGAAAATCTCGCGAATAATGTCAAAAACCCCCGTATAGGTGGCAGGATTAGACCGAGGGGTGCGTCCTATTGGTGATTGGTCAATGACAATTACTTTATCAACCGCGTCCAATCCTTCCACTTTATCTAATTCTTTGGGGAAGGGAGTTAAACGGGTTAAATGATGTTGTAAAGCTGGATATAATAACTCATTAATTAGGGTGGATTTGCCTGAACCAGATACTCCTGTAATCGAGACTAATTTTCCTAAAGGAATCGTTACATCAATATTTCTTAGGTTATTCTGATGGCAATTTTTTAAAACTAAAGCGTTACCATTTCCCACTCTTCTTTGGGGGGGAGTTTCAATAACTTTGCGTCCCGATAGGTAGGCTCCTGTTATCGATTTTTTCGACTTTAAAAGGGTTTTAAAACTGCCTTGACAGATGATTTCTCCGCCATGAATGCCCGCTTTTGGACCGATATCGACCACATAATCGGCTGCCCGAATCGTTTCTTCATCGTGTTCGACGACGATTAAAGTATTACCTAAATCTCGCAATCTTTGCAGGGTTTCTAACAGTTTACTATTATCTCTTTGGTGTAATCCGATGCTAGGTTCATCGAGAACGTATAATACTCCTGTTAATCCCGAACCAATTTGAGTAGCTAATCGAATTCGTTGGGATTCTCCCCCAGATAAGGTCATCGCTGGTCGATCGAGGGTAAGATAATCTAATCCCACATCGATTAAAAATTGTAGTCTCGCTTTGATTTCTTTGAGAGCTAATTCTCCAATTAATGCTTGTCTTGGGGTTAAATGACAATCATTAATTCTCTGCAAACAATCCCGAATGGTAACTCCGGTAAAATCCGTGACCGTATATTCTCCCAAACGTACCGATAAAGCTTCCGGTTTTAATCTTTTTCCGTGACAAACTTCACAGGTTTGGTTAACAATATATTTTTCTAGTCTTTGTTTAATAACTTCCGAGGTGGTTTCTTGATAATTTCTATCTAAGATATTGATAACTCCGGCAAATTCTCGATAGTAACCGCGACCAGTATCGTAACGGTAATCATCTTCAAAATAGATCGGTTCTTTACTCCCATAGAGAATGATATCCTGCTGGGTTTTTGTTAGTTTCTGCCAAGGAGTTTGAATTTCAAAACCTAAAGCTTGCCCTAAACCGTAGAGGAGAGAAAGATAGTAGGAATTATCCTTATCTGACCAGGGGGCAATAGCAGAATAAACCGGCTGTTTTGGGTCTGGAATGACTAAATCTGCCGAAAATTTCCGTAAACTGCCCAATCCGTGACAGTTGGGACAAGCACCATAGGGAGAATTAAAAGAGAATAAACGGGGGGATAATTCCTCCATAACTGCCCCGTGTTCGGGACAGGCAAATTTTTCAGAAAAGACAATTTCTTTGGTAACTTCGGGATTATCTTCGTTATTCTCATCGAGAATTTCCACAATCGCTACACCGTCGGAGTGCTTTAAACAAGTGGTTAAAGAATCCACTAATCTTTCCTGTAAACCCTCTTTTTTGATCAGGCGATCTATAACAATTTCGATATCATGAAGATGTTTTTTATCTAACTCGATGCCCTCGGATAATTCTACTACCTTGCCGTCAATCCGCACCCGGGCAAAGCCTTGGGAGGCCAAACTAGAGATTAATTGCTTATGGGTGCCTTTTTTGCCGCGAATTACTGGAGCTAAGATTTGAAATCGGGTTTTATCGGCTAATTCCATCACTCGATCGCACATTTGATCGATGGTTTGGGGGGCAATATTGCGATCGCAATGGGGACAATGGGGTTCACCGGCACGACCGAACAATAAACGCAAGTAATCGTAAATTTCCGTTACAGTTCCCACACTAGAACGGGGATTGTGGGAAGTGGATTTTTGGTCAATGGAAATAGCCGGACTTAAACCCTCGATCGCATCCACATCGGGTTTATCCAATTGTCCCAAAAATTGACGCGCGTAGGCGCTGAGGGATTCCACATAGCGGCGCTGTCCCTCGGCAAAAATAGTGTCGAAAGCGAGGGAAGATTTGCCCGATCCCGAAACTCCCGTAAAAACAATCAACTGATTGCGGGGTAATTCGAGATCAACATTTTTGAGATTGTGTTGTCGGGCGCCACGAATACGGATTGAGTCAGTTTGAGCCATCGGACGGTGCCAAGTAGTCCTAAACAATCATAGCCTTGACGAATGGGTTTCAGCTACTAAAAAACCAGTCTTCTATCATATCAGAAGATTATCGGGGTTAAACCGCTCTTTCGAGAAACTCGCGCAGATCTCGATCGGCCCCAGGACCACAGCTAGGACTCGCTTCTTCTTCTAAATGGGCTAAAACTGGGCAATTAATCCGATAATCTGGTTCTTTTGACCGTTCTAGCTGCAATTCGTACACTTGTTTTTCCAGTTGTTCAATACGGTCCACCAAAGCGCGAATAGCCACCGCTTCCGAGTCGAGTAAATCACCGTGTTCGAGGGGTTCCACCCGCGTCCCAGCGCGATAGATTAAACGACCGGGTACACCAACAACGGTACAATCGGCGGGAATATCCCGCAGAACCACAGAGCCAGCGCCGACGCGAACGTTATTACCCAGATAAATATTACCTAAAACCTTAGCCCCAGCGCCGACGACCACATTTTCCCCTAGAGTCGGGTGACGTTTACCGCTTTCTTTCCCCGTCCCTCCTAAAGTAACTCCTTGATAGATGAGGGCATAATCACCGACAATGGCGGTTTCTCCGATGACCACTCCCATGCCATGATCGATAAAAACACCCTGACCAATTTGGGCGCCGGGGTGAATTTCGATACCAGTCAGAAAACGGGCAAGATGGGAAATTAAACGGGGAATAAAGGGAATCCCGATCTGATATAGCCAATGGGCGAAGCGATGGCACAGTAAAGCCTGTAATCCAGGATAACAAAATAGTACCTCTAACCAGTTGCGGGCAGCGGGGTCACGTTCAAAAATGATCTTGAAATCGGCTAGGAGAATAGATAACACGAGTCTTGATTCCATATTGATCGAGCTTATACTAAACTATGTTATCACCCTGGTAAATGAGCCGTTCAACTAAAAAGCGATCGAATAACCCGTTTTCCTAGTTCGCTTGTACTACTCTTGTCCAAATTTTGAAGATATTCTTAATTTCTCTCTTGTTTAATCTTCCTTCTTTAACTTGGGTCTGAAAAAATGCGATTTTTTAGCCTTTTTTGGCAAGCTTTCAGCTAAAAATATGATTCATGCTATCCATCGTCACCATTGGCAATTTTTATTAACCTTGCTGTCAATTGCTGGCAGTATCAATATTGTTACCGAATCTGCCTCAGCTTTAAATATCACCCGATTAAGCAGTCTTGGCAATAGTACAACTGCTGCTAATAACTTCGGGGCAGAAATTCCCGCTTACGACCCAGCTAGTCGCAGATTATTCGTGACTGGTCCCAATAATCGTCTAGATATTGCCGATATCAGCAATCCGGCTAGTCCAATTCGCTTACCCTCGATCGATCTTAGTCCCTACGGTGCAGGGGTTAACAGCGTTGCCATCAAAAATGGGATCGTGGCCGTGGCCATGGAAGCTAGTCAGATTACCAATAAGGGCAGTGTGGTTTTTTTCAATACTAATGGTGTCTTTGAGAGTCAGGTGACTGTGGGCACTTTACCAGATATGTTAACCTTCACTCCTGACGGTAATCGGGTTTTGGTCGCTAATGAAGGGGAAGCGAAAGGAGGGATCAATCCCAATAGTTCGGTTAGTATTATTGACCTTAGCATCAGTGTTCTCAATGCCACGGTCAACACTGCCACCTTTACCGGTTTTAATGGTCAAGAGAACACTTTAAGAAATCAGGGAGTTCGTATTTTCCCAAGTCAAACGGTTTCCCAAGATGTGGAACCAGAATACATCACCGTTTCCGACAATGGAACCACTGCGTGGGTGTCTCTACAGGAAAATAATATCGTCCCTATACTTTTGTGGGAATAGAAAGGGCTGGCGGTTTCATGGTTTATGATATCACCAACCCTAGTCATCCTTTCTTTGTAGATTATATCAACGATTGGCAATTAGGCGCTATCTCTCCCGAAGGATTATTATTTATTCCCGCTGCCGATAGTCCCAATGGTACTCCCCCGTTAATTGTGGCCAATGAAGTGAGTCGTAATCTGGCGATTTATTCCATCAAACCTGTCCCAGAACCTAGCGCAGTTTTAGGATTGCTAAACCTCGGATTAGCTGGTTATAGTTTGAAAAAAAGAGGGTATTGCTAATTAGGGTTTGCGGCAAAAAGTTTTTCGTGGGGTGTGGGGTGTGGGGTTTTACCGATGTTGAGGACGTTCGGCGATGCTCAGCCGAACCGCCGAACCGCTTGTCGAACCGCCGGGGTCAATTAGCTAATTTTCAGGGAAAAAGTACCTTAATTTTCCCCCCGATCACTCCCAGTTCTGATATACTTTTTGAGAAAAAAAGTCTAAAAGTCTTAGCCAAAAAGGTGTTTAGATATATTCAGCCAGCCCTAGATAGAAAGCCATTTAAGTAATTTTCTATGGAGAGTTAAATTATGTCGTCAACTGCCTACGAAACTGATTATAATCAATGGCTAAAAGAGACGGTAAAACATTTACAAGAGCGCAATTTTGAGCAGGTGGATTGGGATAATTTAATTGAAGAAATCGAGAGTATGGGAAAAAGTGATAGACGAGCTTTAATGAGTCTGTTAACCCGTCTTATCGAACATCTTTTAAAGCTGGCTTATTGGCAAGAAGAAAAAAAACGGTCAGGTAATCATTGGGCGGCAGCAATAGTCAATTTTCGCGCCCAAATTCAGCAGCGTTTAGAAGATAGTCCCAGCTTACGGCCAGAATTAGCAGCCATGTATGATAAAGTTTATCCAGTGGCGATTAAATCGGTTTCTCAGCTTTTTTCCCTTAATTCAGACGCTCATATATCCCTCGAACAAACATTAGATGATAATTGGTTTCCCCCAGCGGAAAAATAGTTCTTAATTAGGAGTAATACTAAAGCTGAATAAATGTGAAATATAGACGAGATAAGGGTTTTAGTGTCCTGTTTTGCTCTCACAGGTGCAAGATTTTGAGAGAATCGTGCTTCAAAACCTTGGGTCTTCATCGGCCCGCGTCCTGTAGGGGCGAAGCATTCGGATAGAAAATCTACGGTTTCACCGATAGGTTATTGCCCGAATGCTTCGCCCCTACTTTTTGCCGCAAACCCTAATCAGTTTTTAATAACCAGATTTATACTAAATCCGTTGAGTAACTCACAGAAAACGGGTTTCTCGGAGAAACCCGTTTTCTACTCATGCAAAAGACAAAAAGGGGAATAAATAATCAGTTTTTAATAACCAGATTTAGTATAATTTGCATAGTCAACAGCTTACCCACGACTATAAAATTAACATCCATCTTGCGGGGGTATTACCCTGGTTAATACCCCCTATTTTTGGTACGGTATAGTGTTAAGCTTCTCCTGTGATTGATAAACCCTCTACCCAAACGTAGGGACAAACACCACTGGGAGTAATAACTGCTTCCAGTTCCAGATAAACAATCGATTTCAGCAGTGTTAAAATATCCCCGGCTACGGTAGCGGAATCGATGCTGATGCGCTCATTTTTGTTCACTAACCAACCGTCAAAGGGCAAAGAGAAGGAACCTTGTAGAGAATTAACTCCCGCATGAAGTGCCTGTAAACTATCAATTAAAACCACATTTTCTGCCGTTTCCAAAGAATAGCTTTGGGGTTGATTAGCACTAGCAAAAACGTGATAAAAATGGGGACTAACCGTTACTTTTGACCCAATGTTACCGTTACCAGTCGGTTCCGTATTCATCCGTTTAGCGGTAATCGTGCTATGGAGAAAATTACTCAAAATCCCCTCTTTAATTAATTCCACACGATGGGTGGGAGTACCTTCACTATCAAAAGTTTCTGCGGCAACATTAGCCGGATGGAGGGAATCATCGCACAAATTTAAGGCAGTAGCGGCGATTTGTGTTCCCAAAGATTCAGGAGTAGAAAGACTCTGTTTATCAAGGACATTTTGGGCATTAAACAGATTAGAAAATGCTCCCATTAGACTCAAAAAGGCGCGGGGGGCAAAAACCACCAAATATTTACCCGTGGTAATCGGTTGATAGTCCAGATGGCTAACAGTTTTGGTAATCGCTTCCTCGATACAACCATCGATATCTAATTTTTCCAGTCCTGGACTCACCCGAAAAGCACCGGCGCTGCGGGGTTTTTTGCCTTCCTGTTCGGTTTTGGTGTATAAATACACACTGGCATAACTACGCGCTTCCTGACGCATTGCCCCCTCGCTATTGAGATAAAAACGTCTGACCTGCTGTTGTCCCAAACCGTTATAGGGAACACTGGCAATAGCTGGATGGGCTGCTAGTAAGGATTTTTCGGCGGCTAATAACTTATCGACGAGAGTGGATACAGGTGCTTGATTAGACATTTCGCTGGCCACTTCTGTGGTAGGCGCGGTGGCGGCGGGACTAAAATCGGGGACATTTTCCTTAACCCCAAAAAAGCTGGCTTCTTGGGCGGTTTTCAGGGCTAATTGCAGTCCCACCGGGTCCACATCGGTGGTCGAGGTGACACCGACTTGATTATCCCGATTCCAGACGCGAACGATAACGCTGGAACGATTGGAAGCTTGTACCTGTTTCGGTTCCCCTTGAAACACATCCACATCGGTTTCATCCACAGAAGAACCATAGATGTCGTATTTAGCAATTCCTAAAGCTTGGGCGCTAGAATTAGCGATTTGGGCGATATCTTCAACTTTTGGCATAGATTTGGTCAGAAATGAGATGAATGTAGAATTGAGCGGTCAGCCATCAGCAGTCAGCTAGATAAAAGTGATATTTATCAGAAAAATGGCTGATTAATTGAAAAACAAAGAACTCAAATCTGAAAACTGAAAACTGAAAACTGAAAACTGAAAACTGAAAACTGATAACTGATAACTGATAACTGATAACTGATAACTGATAACTGAAGAGAGATTCGGCCAGGTAGTGACAATAAAGACGATAACGGCGGCCGTGGCCAGCATAGCTTTGGCAACGTGACCGATAACCGTACCGACGACGATACCGACACAGACTTTTAGGGATTGTTGCAAACGGGGGGTTAATTCCAAATCGCGACGATAGGCGTATTCTCCGACAAAAGCCCCGACCACAGGACCGACAAATAGGCCGATAATCGGGCCGCCAATGGGTAAAGCCGGTAAAAGCCCGAATATTCCCGCTAATAAGCCCACTACTAGCCCGATTTGACTCCAATTGCTCGCCCCAACTTTTTGGGCGCCGAGATAACTAGCGAGGAATTCCACCCCCAGACTGAGGAGAAGGATAACAAAGGCCACGGCTAAAGCGACCCCCATCCCCGCGAATTTGGTGACAAAACCCCACACCACCATGGCGATTAAAATCAAACTCATGCCGGGGACAGCGGGCAGCAGTTCGCCAATTATCCCCACTATCATGATGGCGATGAGGAAATAGTAGAGAATTACTAAAGCCATGATTAACGACCGCCAACGGTAATAGAATCGACTTTTAAATGGGGTTGACCAACGGTGACATAAACGCTACCACTGACGGAACCGCAAAAACCCGCCGCTAGTCCTAAATCTTGGGAACACATAGAGATTTTATTCATAATCTCCTTAGCTGAACCGATTAAAGTCGCGCCTTTCAGGGGTTTAGTCAGGTTGCCATTTTCGATAAGATAGGCCTCCTCGACGGCGAAATTAAATTCACCGGTCGCCCCCACACTACCACCGCCCATTTTTTTACAATAAATGCCTTTATCGATGGAATTAAAAAGATTATCGAGGGTATATTCCCCGGGAGCGATGTAGGTATTCCGCATCCGACTAGCGGCCGCATAGGTGTAGTTTTGACGGCGACCGCTACCCGTGCGCGGATGACCGGTTTTAATTGAACCAGTGCGATCGGCAATGAAGTTTTTTAGGATACCATTTTCAATTAGGAGAGTACGCTGGGCCGGCATTCCCTCATCGTCCATATCGATAGTACCGAAAGCTTTATCGGATAATCCTTCGTCCCAAGCCGTCAGGTTGTCGTGGGCGATTTTTTCGCCTTTTTTATCGAGAAAGGGCGTGGTTTTTTGCTCAATTTGCGTAGTTTCTAACAAATGGCCGCAGGCTTCGTGGAAGATAACGCCGCCAAATTCATTGGCCATGACGATGGGATAACTGCCGGATTCTACATAGTCAGCGTAGAGCATTTTACCCGCCGATTCGGCCACTTCTGCCGCCGATTCCTCGGCATTCCACGTCCGCAGAAAATCGGGATTACTGGTACTACCCACCCGTTTACCAATGCTAGAACGATTAGTCCCATCGGCACAGAGGAGATTATAGCCCACGGATTGGGTGAGGCGAATATCCCGGGCAAAAGTGCCATCACTAGCGGCAACTAAAATTTCTTGCCAATCGCGAAAATAAGCGGCGCGACGAGATTGGACGTGAGAGGCTTTCTGATTGAGGTGAACGTTAGCAGTTAGGAGAATATCACCCATTTCTCGCAAAGAACTGCAATTATTCAGCCAAATATCTTTATTTTTGACCGTGGCATAATCCCGGAACATTTCCAGATTGATTTCGGGAATATAGGCGTTAGGACTAGGTAGGTTTAAACCGAGAATCGATAAACCTTTTTCTAGGGCATTTTTTAAGCCTTGGAAGCTTAAATCGTTGGTACTGACATAACAATCGGCTTTACCGCGAAAAAGGCGGATTCCTGCCCCTGTAGATAGTTTCGGTGAGAGACTGGTGATGCTGTCATCTTCGGCTAAACAACTGATATAGTTGACTCTTTCCAGGAAAAATTCGATAAAAGTCGCCCCGGCAGCCCGTCCCAGTCCCAGGAGAGTGGACAAAGGGGCCGCCCAAGAGCTATCAAAGTGCTCCAGACTAGGATTATATTTCAGGGTGGGGAGTTCTTTGGAGATGAGTAGAGTGGGTGACATAAAGCTCGTTTATCAGTTAATCTGCTGGTTTCTAGTCTAACAGTTCTCAGTTTTTTCCGTCTTGGGGTGGGTTAGCGTGGCCCAACCAGGCTAAACTTTTCTCCTTCATATCTCTTCATAAAAACCTTGATTCGATCGCTGATCGCCCGCAAGATTAAATAAAGAGCGACTCAGGATTAAAATAATGGCCACAGCGACACAATTCTTAAACATTTCTGACTTGACAAAAGATGATTATTGTGTATTCGGTTTAGCGATTTGTTTTCTCAAACAGGAGGGAGAATTAGAAAAAGTGGCGGTGTTAGAACCGATTCCCTCGGCAGCTCTAGAAGCAATTGTCAAAGGAATTCCCACTTCCTACGAATTTGCCCGCGCCATGAGTTTAGGAGAGGTATTTCAGGACGATAATCCTCAAATACCTAGTAATTTTCCCGATAATACCCAATTATGCGAGAATTTTGTCGAAAGGGCGATTGCTGCAACTCGCACCTATAAAAATCAACCCCACCTACAAGGGTTAATCCCCTTGGGCGGCCAAAAAGACGATTTAAACTTTTCCCTAGAGAAAAAACGCATCTTGAATGCTGTTCATGTGGTGCGGACGGAGGATAACGTCAAACAACATTCTCACACCCATAAGGTTTTGTAATCAAGGTTAGTTCGGGTTAGGGAAATTTTGCTGTTTTCCCTAACCCGAACTCAGGTTATCGCAGTGGAGCAATAGCTGCTCAATTAATTGTTTAGTCTCTGGTGATACTAATCGAGGTCAAATATAGGCTAATTTCCCCAAAAATCAGCGATAAAAACCTTTTTTCCCATCTAGACTGGCTCTGAAGACTGGGAAGCTCGGAAAAATCCCAATTGAGCCACAATTAGCTTAATCAAAAAATGTGCTATAATCAGAATGTAAGCACAAGGGGCCGTAACGGTTTCGACAGGTTAGCGAAAGCTCCCCCGTGATACAGGTCGAGAGTGAGTCTCCTCTCGTAAATCAAAGGCTCAAACAAAAAGTAAATGCGAACAACATCGTTCCTTTCGCTCGTAAAGCCGCTCCTGTAGCTGCCTAATAGTCTCTAATCGACTCGAGCATTCATAGTTTGACTCCGTTAAGGACTATGGATAAACCCCCAACGGATGCCACGTTTAACTTTCTCTAGTTAGTTAACCGTCTAAGCTTTAACTAGAGCATCCCACTGTCCGGGATAAGTGACAGTCCCCGTTTCGAGGGTAATCGAAACTAAACCTGTGAATGAACGGACAGTCAATACCTAATTTGGACAGCAGTTCGACTCTGCTCGGCTCCACTGATTAGTTTAATGAAAAACCTTCTCTCCCGCATGGACGGGGTGCAAACGCCGATTATTCCCGTGGTCGGTCAATTAATTAAAGCGAACCCCGGCACTATTTCCCTAGGTCAAGGGATTGTTTCCTATTATCCACCCCGGGAAGCGATCGAATCTCTATCTTTATTTTTAGCTAATCCCAAAAATCATCAATATCAATCCGTGGCGGGAATTACCCCCTTATTAACAGTAATTCGGGAAAAACTAGCCGAAGATAATCGGATAGAAATCAGCGATAAACAGGCAATTTTTGTGACGGCGGGCAGTAATATGGCCTTTATGAATGCTATTTTAGCCATTACTTCCCCAGGGGATGAAATTATTCTCAACACTCCCTTTTATTTCAATCATGAAATGGCCATAAAAATGGCTGATTGTCAAGTAATTTTGGTCACCACAGACAAAAATTTTCAATTGCGTCCGGCTGCCATTGAAGAGGCAATCACGGAAAAAACTAAGGCAGTGGTGACGATTTCTCCTAATAATCCCACGGGAGTAGTTTATCCAGAAAATACCCTAAGAGAAGTCAATCGAATCTGTCAAAAAAAGGGCATCTATCACATTCATGATGAGGCCTATGAGTATTTTACCTATAACCATGCCCGCCACTTTTCCCCGGCGGCAATTGTTGGTAGTGAATCCTGGACTATTTCCTTATTTAGTCTCTCAAAAGCTTACGGTTTTGCCAGTTGGCGCATTGGTTATATGGTAGTACCAGAACATTTATCTGAGGCGATTAATAAGATTCAGGATACTATTTTAATTTGTCCGCCGGTGGTTTCGCAATACGCGGCCCTAGGGGCGTTACAGGTGGGTAAAAGCTATCCTTTAGAACAGTTGAAAACTATCAGTCAAGTTAGAGAAATTTGCCTGAATGCTTTAGAATCAATCGGCGATATCTGTGATGTTGCCACTGCGGAAGGGGCTTTTTATTTTTTCCTGAAAATTACCACAGACAAGAATGATTTTCAGTTAGTTAAAAGTTTAATTGAGCGGCAGCGGGTGGCGGTGTTACCCGGTTCAACTTTTGGGATAACAGAAGGCTGTTATTTGCGTCTTGCCTACGGTGCTTTATCTCCAGAAACAGCTTTAACGGCAGTAGAAAGATTGGTAAAAGGACTGCGTTATTTTAGTCAGTGATTTTGAAGAATAAATACTGGCTTTCTTTCTTGGTTTTTACTTTACCACAACTGATGAAAAACCTTCTTTCGCGCATGGATGGGGTGCAAACGCCGATTATTGCCGTGGTCGGTCAATTACTTAAAGCGAAGCCTGGTACTATTTCCCTAGCTCAAGGGATTGTTTCCTAATTATCCACCCTGGGAGGCGATCAAATGTATTTCTTGAGACTAGGGGTTTGGCTGGCTGGTTTCCATAATCAGAATTGCTGACCTCTGGAGGGACAATTGACGGCAAAGCGCTTTTGATCTAGACTAGGGGATGCGGAATGCTCTGGCCTGTAAGATGCAAACAATCTATTTTTATGCCCCTGGCGAAATCAGACAAAAAAATATCAAGGAAGACCAGACTCTATGGACAGGCGATCATAGCAATTTTACGGCTTGGATAGCCCAAACCTACTTTCATCTTAAACAAGCCGGCTTTCCCTGTGAAATAGCCAGAGAAATCCCAGAGCAAGGAATTTTAATCGCCGACCGAGATACCCTAGATAATGACTATCCCTTCTTGGATAAGGTCATGTTAATTTGTGTCCAAAGCGACAAAGAATATCACCCTTCGGCTCACCTACACATTGTTTATAATCCGTATACTTGGGAGAAGGTTAAGGACTCTATTTGGAACCCCCATCTAATTAGTCATTGGCCGATGCCCGGGTTAATTCCCAGAGATAGGGAACGGAACACCCTAGTGGAGAATATTTCTTACATTGGCCACAGGAGTCAGTTGGCACCGGAATTAAGGTCGGAAGCATGGCCAGAGTCTTTGGATACTCTCAATTGCCATTGGATGCCGATTTGGGATAAATTTCAATGGAACAATTATACTAATCTAGATGTGATTGTAGCCGCGCGTAGTTTTGATTCTCGAAATTATCCTAATAAAGGTTCTATTAAGCTAATTAATGCTTGGCACGCTGGTGTTCCCGCTCTTTTGACTCCAGAGTTAGGCTTTTTAGCAGAAAGAAAGACGGAGTTAGATTTTATTATTATTCACTCTCTAGAGGAGGCAATTGAAGCAGTTCGTCGTCTGAAAAGTTCTCCAGAACTTTATCAAAAAATGGTTGAAAACGGTTATGAGAGGGCGAAAGAACACACAATTGAAACCACTTTAAATCAATGGATGTCTTTTTTCAAAGATGTGGCTTTTCCCACCTACGACCAATGGTCTGCTTTAAGTCAACTTGAAAAAAGATGGTTGTTCAGTCAGCGATATTTAGCTTTCAAATATGGCAGACAGAAACAGAAAATAAACAACCTTGTCAAGTCAAAGGCATAATTCAATTCTCGAGCAATTATTTCTCCTTCGTACAAAAAATAGTTGATAGCCTTTCTCATCAAGATAACGACTCCCCAAAACCAGAGAGTTTGTACCTCACAATTAAGATAACTGCTATCAGATAACCTCTGATTCTATCTTTTGGGCTATTCTTAGTTTAGCCGAACGAGAACGAGGATTTTTAGCTTGTTCTTCTCGACTGGGAATAATCGGCTTTTTCGTGATAATTTTCAAGGAATTATCTTCGCGAAAGCCATACTTGATCAGACGATCTTCTAGACTATGAAAACTGATCATAGCGATAATTCCCCCGGATTTTAGCCAGTGGGGGGCTTGATTTAACAATTGTTGCAGAGAATCTAATTCTTGATTAACAGCGATGCGTAGGGATTGAAAAACCCGCGTTGCCGGATGAATACGTCCATAACGGTAACTAGCGGGGACAGAACTAGCGATGACAGCCGCTAATTCTGTAGTGGTAGTAAAAGGACGTTTTTGGACGATCGAGCGAGCAATAGGACGAGATAAACGTTCTTCTCCGTATTGATAAAAAAGATCCGCTAATTCTTTCTCCTGCCAATGATTGATAATATCGGCTGCCGTCAGGGATTGACAGCGATCCATCCGCATATCTAAGGCTGCCGTGTGGCGAAAACTAAAGCCGCGCTCGCTCTGATCGAATTGGGGAGAACTGACTCCTAAATCGGCGATAATGCCATCAAAACTGCTATTTTGTCCCTTATAATCGGCGAAGTTCCCCCACCAGAGGGTTAAACGGCTATCTAGATAGGGGGCAAGACTAATTTTAGCGGCTTCTAGGGCGCTTTGATCGCGATCGATGGCGGTTACTTTCGTTTCGGGATGAGCTTCTAAAAGCAAGCGGCTGTGTCCACCACCCCCTAGGGTAAGATCGAGGTAATGCCCCCCGGGTTGAATATTTAAGCCGGCGATTAATTCTTGACTCAAAACGGAAATATGGGGAAAATCTTGATTCATTTGTACTGATAACTTCCTAAAAATGGCGATTTAACCTAGAAATAACTGATAGGCAGGGTTTTGACTTTCATCCCAATAGCGATAGCCGAGAGTATCGAGAAAAGCTTGCCATTGATTCATTTCATCGGGGGGGACTTGTATGCCCACGACGATGCGCCCGTAATCGGCCCCGTTATTGCGATAATGGAAAACGCTGATATTCCAGTGGGGACTCATGGAGGCGACAAATTTCATTAAAGCCCCCGGTCGTTCGGGAAACTCGAAACGATAAAATAATTCATGGTCGGCTAAATGCGATCGCCCTCCCACCATGTGGCGCAGATGCAATTTAGTCAATTCATCATCACTAATATCGAGGGTTTTAAAGCCACAAGCTTCAAAACTCTCGGCTAATTTCTTGGCATCGCTGCGATTTTCGATCTGGGCGCCGACAAAAATATGCGCTTCTTTTTCATCGGCAATACGATAACTAAATTCGGTTAAATTGCGTTTGCCGACACATTCGCAAAAACGCCGTAAACTGCCCGGTTGTTCGGGAATAGTCACAGCATACAACGCCTCGCGCCGTTCCCCTAATTCTGCCCTTTCCGCCACAAACCGCAGACGATCAAAGTTCATATTCGCCCCACAAGCCACAGCAACGAGGGTTTTATCCTCAATTTCTTCTCTTTCTACATAAGCTTTCGCTCCTGCTACCGCTAACGCCCCCGCAGGTTCTAAAATCGAGCGTGTATCTTGAAAAACATCCTTAATCGCGGCACAAATATCATCCGTATCCACGAGAATAATCTCATCCACATACTGCTGACAGAGACGAAAAGTCTCCTCTCCCACCTCGCGCACCGCCACCCCATCGGCAAATAATCCCACTTGCGACAAACGCACCCGATAACCGGCTTTTAGGGATTGATTCATCGCATCTGAGTCCACAGGTTCCACCCCGATAATTTTAATTTCTGGGCGTAAACGCTTGACATAGGCGGCAATACCTGATATTAAGCCACCGCCACCAATAGCGACAAAAATGGCCTCGATCGGTTGCTGATATTGTCGTAAAATTTCCATACCGATCGTACCCTGGCCGGCGATTACCTCCGGATCATCGAAGGGATGGATAAAAGTTAAGCCTTTTTCCGCTTCTAACTGCCGCGCGTAGGTGTATGAATCATCGTAGGTGTCACCGTGCAGGACGACAATTCCCCCCCGGGCTTTTACCGCGTCGATTTTGACTTGGGGAGTGGTGACAGGCATAACGATAATCGCTTGGGTTCCCAATTGCCGCGCTCCCAAAGCGACTCCCTGAGCATGATTTCCCGCCGAGGCAGCAATTACACCTTTTTGTAACAAATCCCTTGACAAATGCGCCATTTTGTTGTATGCGCCGCGCAGTTTAAAAGAGAAAACTGACTGCATATCCTCACGCTTGAGTAAAAGCTGATTGTGCAAGCGTTGGGAGAGATTGGGGGCAAATTCCAAGGGGGTTTCTTGGGCGACATCATAGACGCGTGCGGTGAGGATTTGAACCAGGTAATCGCAGTACATTATTCTTTTTTGGCGGTGGGGATTGGCAAGTCAGGCTAGGATCCAGAATAGATCATCGTCGGTCCGGTTCGCAATAAAGAGCTATCATACTGAATCCTTTGATCATTTTCAACTTTTTCGATGAGTTTTCCTAGTCCGTAATCCTCTAGGATTTATGCAATTTTTTCAAATTCGGCAATGAGAATCTTAACGGCAATCAGCTTTTGATCCTCGTCTAATACATAGTTTTTGGTAATTTCTAGCATTGGAGTTTACCCTAAAATTTCTCTAGATTATTATTGATAAGCTGAATCGTGAGCGGAATAGGTATATCGGTTGGTAGAGAAAAGATAAGCAATTGACAGATAAAGATAGCGGTATCTTTCTGTTTTTTGGTCGGCAAATATCTTCTCCTAGAATTGTGCCAGTTTTGTTATCCCTATTTTACAGAATAGGAGGGTGGTGGTTTATGCTTGCCTAACGCACCCGACTGGACTTTAGATTTTACATTTTACAAGTCTCGACGCGAGAGAAGAGACGAAAACACCCCACCTACGCCAGACGGAATCCAATCCATTCATCACAGGGAGGTGTCCTAGGGGTGCTTTTAGGTCAAAAGTAACATCTTTGTAGCATATCCAGCTATTATTCTCCAGATTAATCTGATTCATCCAGCTATTATTCTCCAGATTCGCCAGCATTTGTATCCAGCTATTATTCACTCGCCAGCCTACCCTATCTCCGAAAGCGTCCCAAACTCTTCTATTATGCTGCCGCGTCCCACCGAGTTCGCGGTAGATTTTCGCCTGCACAGAAAAGCCAAATTTTCCGTTACTATATTTCAACCATAATTGGTCAATGGTTCGCAAATCCTCGCAGGGAAAATTATCGATATCCTCCTCTCTCAGCCATCTCTCTTTTGTTCGATTGGCTACCTGTAGCATCACTCTTGCGGTTTCCTTGTCCGCTTCTTTCCATTGCTGCCGTTTTAATAAATCTTCTAAGTTTCGATAATCGATTCCCTTGGCGCTTTTAAGCTGGATAGATGGGGGAGTTTGAGGAACGGAAATAACAGGATTAACGGGTTTTTGAATAGTTGTCTGAGATATAGAGACTGATGTTTTTATCTGCAAAGCTTGCAACACTTCCGAGGCGGATTGATAGCGTTTTTTCGTCCCAAACTCGATTAATTTATCCAGAATATTCCCTAACTCATTACTAACAGGATTATTAACTAACCACTGTCGCCATACCCATTGGTGTTCCCCCCCATCGAATAAATCAAAGGGAGATATTCCGGTTAATAAATAAAGGCAAGTTACACCCAAACTATACAAATCACTGGAATTAACTGCCTTGCCATTTCCCTGTTCTGGGGCAATATATTCGGCAGAACCGATAATTGTTCCCGTCATGGAACGATTTAAAGGACTGACAAATTTTGCTGCGCCAAAGTCCACTAAAATCAATTTATTATCGCTTTTTCTGCGAATAATATTTTCGGGTTTAATGTCGCGATGAATTACTTGTTTACTATGAATAAATTCTAGAATTGGTAAAATCTCTGACAAAAGATGTTTAATTTTGGCTTCGTTAAATACTCCTTCCTGTTTTAATTCTTGTTCTAGATTTTGTCCTTCGATATATTCCTGTACGAGATATTGTCGCCCGTCATTACCGGTAAAATAGGCGTAAAGTTCGGGGATTTGTGGGTATCTTCCCAAACTGTCTAAACGAATCGCTTCTTCTTTAAATAATTCTGCTGCTTTTTGTAAAGTTCCTGTTCCCTGCGCTGACGGAAAAAATTGTTTAATTACACAATAGGGTTTTGAGGGTTTATCCTCATCTATCGCTTGAAATGTCTTGCCAAAACCCCCTTGACCGATTAATTTTAGCGCTCGATAACGTTCTCTGAGCAGTAATTGAGAACCGCACTTATGACAGAATTTATCCGTGGGGGTGTTTTGGTGCGAACAATCGGGATTGAGACAGAGACTCATAGCCGTTTGACAAGTGTGGGAAGATTAACCCCTATTATAGAAAAAGAAAGCAAGCTAGGGCGACTCTAGTGGGCAAATTTTCTGATAATTCGCTGAAAATAAGGTGACAGGTATGGTCAATCCACAACCCGCTATACTTTGTCGATACCACAATTTAGCCATTTTGTCAAAAAAATTTTGACCTTGCAACAAAACTACACAAAAATTAGATCAACGTTGTTGGGGAAAAAAGGGATAATTGGCGAAAGTGTTTGGTTTTGCTCAAGGGAAAAATCTAGATTTAGCAAGGGTTTTAAGACAACCTAGACCATAAAAACCTTAAAAATTACAATAAGAGCCATCATAGCATAATGGAAAATTGTACCAGAATCGCTGGAAGTATTGCAACCTCGTAAATAAATAAAAATTATTCTCAATAAATTCTTAAGTAAAAATAAATATTACCGATTGTAAATTTAAATATTTTTAAGCATTGAAGCTATTTATATATAAAATACTTATCATTTTTCCTGATTGCCTCTGACTTTTCCCTCCCCAGAGTAATTTTGGGGAGTCAGTCGTCGATACCAAACTAGGCTAAACTCTATAGGAGAAACCCGATGACTAACTTGATTATTTCGCAAAAATATGGCTAAAAAGCTCGATTTTGTTATTCCCGCCGTCGGTGGAGTCACAGGAGCCAATTTATCTGCTTGTCTGGGAAATATTGGCTTAGTCGGCGGATTTGGCGGTATAAGCGTCGGTTTAGTGGGAATGACGGGGATTGGCATCCTGACAAGTTCGGCAATTTATGCCAGTCTGCAAGGACTAGAAACAAACGATCACAATGTCGGGTTAGCTTTGGGAATAGGAAGCCTTGGCGGAATCGGTATCTACTCTACCTTTGGGGGTGTGGGAGTCGCGGTTAAAGGTACAGCTTTCGGTGTTGGTGTCGGTTCTATGGCAATCGCTGGTGGCCTAGTCGGGTTAGGAATCTACGGAGTGATGAAAATGTTATCTCCCACCTACTCCGACAATAATTTTTATAGCAATCTAGAATTTTTTGATCGCATTACTAGAGAGTACGAAGAAGCTTTATTTTGGCAAGAAGTTACGGGGAAATATGAAAATCTAGAGGCAGAATTACAGCAACTGTTAGAAGAAGTATCTGTTCAGGAAAATCAACAGTTATATTCTACAGAAATTACTATTCCAGAGCGTTTATCTTGGCAGTGTTTCCAAACTCTTAAAGGTCATCAGGAAAATATTGGGGCGATCGATATTAGCTCTGATGGTAAAATTATCGCTAGTGCGGGAGAAGATCAAACCATAAAACTTTGGCAGCGAGAAACGGGTAAATTAATTTATTCCTTTGTGGGAGTTAATGAACCGCTCCAAACTCTGGCTATAAGTCCTAACGGTAAATCGATTATTGCTGGTGGATTAGATGGCAGAATTAGTCAGTGGCAATTAGACACTAAGCAGTATAAAAGTAGTTTTTTCGCTCGTGTGAATGCTCCCGATAGCCACGATGGTGTAATTTTACAATTAGCTTTTGCTGCCAATGAAAGATTTATTGTTAGTGCTAGTAACGACAAAACTCTGCGAATCTGGGGTTATCATACAGGAGAATTAAAGCGAACTTTAATCGGTCATGAGGAGGCAGTTAATACCTGTGCTATTAGTCCCGATAGCCAAATTATTGCTAGTGGTAGTGATGATAAAACTATTAAATTATGGCGATTTGATCATAGTTATGCTTATCAAACTTTTATCGGTGACAGGGCAGCCGTTAACAGCTTAGCTTTTAGTAATGATGGTCAATATCTAATTAGTGGCGGTAGTGATAAAACGATTAAAATCTGGGATATAAAGACAGGAGAAATTATTAAAAGTTGGCAGGCACACGAGCAGGCAATTATTAGTATTGCTATTAATCCTCATCGCCATCTAATTGCTAGTGCTTCCCGAACAGAAATTAAAATTTGGCAAGGACAAACAGGAGAATTAATTAAAGTTTTACGGGGAACTGCTCCCTTAAAATTTAGTCCTGACGGTCAATTTTTAATTACAGGTAGTTATGGAGGTAAGGTAAAAATATGGTCAGAAATGTTAGGAGAATTAGAAATATTGCCCTCCGATTCCGAGGATTGGTGGGAGGTTTTAGAAATTTCTAAGAATGCCAGTTTTTCAGAAGTTAAACAAAGATATTATCAGCTTGCTCGTCAGTATCACCCCGATCACAATTCCTCCGCCATGGCGATTAAAATTATGCAAAAAATTAATCGAGCTTACGAGCGGTTTTTATTTTCTATCTCCCAACAGTAAAATTGTCAGCGTAGGTTCAAGTATTTAACTATCTTTCGATTCTCCCTTAATCCCCCCTTGATCCCCCCTTAATCCCCCCTTGATAAGAGAGGTGTCGATCCCCCCTTGATCCCCCCTTGATAAGGGGGGTGTCGATCCCCCCTGCCCCCCTTGATAAGGGGGGTGCCGATCCCCCCTTGATCCCCCCTTGATAAGAGAGGTGTCGATCCCCCCTTGATCCCCCCTTGATAAGGGGGGTGCCGATAGGCGGGGGGATCTCCCTTGATAAGGGGGGTATCTGATAATTTTTAACGCCTACCTACTTATCTCACCCTTAAGATAACTGCTATAATTATTCGATTCAAGAGCCAAAAGTAAAACCAGAAATATAGAGAGCTTACTAACAAGCTCTCTATAAAGTTTAGGTCTTCTACCACTTATCTTCCAGACTAGGATTTGTTAGCAGTATTCAAGCTACCCACTTGAATATTCAGATTAATTTTTTGTCCTTCCCGGCTAATTTCTACGGGTAAATTATCGCCGATTTGAGTATTAGCCACAATTTCCTGAACTGCATCGGGATCGGTGACATTCTTACCACCTACAGACTTTAACACATCACCCGATCGCAATCCTGCTGCTGCGGCAGGAGAATCTCTCATCACCCTCACTAACAAGACACCAGAATCATCGGGGATAGTCCAATTATCAGCCATGGGACTATCGGCTAATTGTTCTTTTACCTCTGGGGTTAACTGTACCATTTGAACACCGAGATAGGGATGTTCCACCTTACCCGTGGCGATTAATTGTTCGGCGATTCTTTGGGCAGTTTTAATCGGAATAGCAAAACCTAAACCCTGGGCATTTTGAATGATAGCGGTGTTAACTCCGATAACTTCTCCCCGAGCATTTAACAAAGGTCCGCCGGAATTTCCGGGGTTAATTGCCGCATCGGTTTGCAGGAAATCCACCCGTTTATCACTAGCACCAATTTGGGAGCCATTGCGTTCCTTGGCGCTAATAATCCCCGTGGTGACAGTGTTATCTAATCCCAAAGGATTACCGATAGCGATCGCCCATTCTCCCACCTGTAAACTATCAGAATTACCTAATTTAACCGTGGGTAAATTGCTCGCTTCCACCTGTACCACTGCCACATCAGTTAAAGGATCACTACCTAAAACTTTACCATCAATAGTGCGACCATCTTTGAGGGTGACAGTCACCTTATCTGCTCCCTCGACAACGTGAGCATTGGTGATAATTTTACCGTCATTACTGATAATAAACCCCGAACCTGTACCCCTTTGAACTTGTTTTTCTCCTCGCTCTGGTATTTGAGAACCGAAGAAGCGACGGAAAACAGGATCGTTAGCAAATTCCGAAAAATCACCGCCTCCATTGACTTCCCTAGAAGCATTAATTCTTACCACCGCGGGCCCCACTTCTTGCACCACAGAAGCGACAAAATTGGTGGGAATAACTAGGGTTGAGGGAGCGGCTGCGGCTGGTGTGGTAGGGCGAGGATTATTGGTAGCGGTGGCAATATTTTGGGCTAATTCTAGAGGATTTTGACTGTAGGCGTAGGTGGCACCGATGCCTAACCCGGCACCCAAAACCAGTAAGGAGGAATAGGCAAAAAGTTTTTTCATTGCAGAAGATTTGGAGCGTTTGGGATTACCTTCGTTGAGCGGGGAAATATTATCGTTAAAAATATTGTGAGTCATAGTTTTTATTGTTTAACCATTTTGAGAAGGGAATAAAAGTCAGTCCTAATAATCGTGGGTGTGAGAGGAGTGTTTTGGAAAACGGCTTGGGACTGACTATCTCTAATTTAGGTGGGGGATATGAACTTACTGTGACGCAGACATGAACTTTTGATTACAAGCTCATTGTTTTATAGTTTTTGACAGCTATAAGCATTAATACGCATGGCACAAGTGAGATGCTCCTCAGCAGAATAGACTCACTACTAGGGAGCAATTTAGTTTTTGGGTTGCATTAATTAACTTAATCTAGGGAAGATAACAATAGAAAAAACGGAATTGTGAGGATAGTTTTATGTTTTGTTAGCCTTTGGAATGCTAGAGAAGACCCAATAACCAACCGCTTGCTAAACCACTTAAATTTGTAACAGCAAGAATCAGAAAAATATTGAAATGACTAAAGTTTTTCTTATCTAAATTGATTGTAGTATAAACCTGAATAGATAATATTACTATGATCATTATTCCCATTGCAACAAAATTGTCACGAAATATAAGACTGAGAGTAATACAACCTATCAATCCAGGAAAAACAAAGGACAAGAGAGTATGAAACCAAGCCGTATCTTTCCAGGGATCAAAAATTGAAGTTTTCTCTGAGAGCCAAAACACAGCCCTAGCTACAGCTCCAGCCACAACCCCAGTCGCAACCCAAGCCACAACCACACCCTCAGACCCATACCCAGCTAGAGTGCTAGCCCACAACAGAGCCAGAGCTCCAGCCCAAGCCAGAGCCAGAGCCACAGCCCAAGCCCAAGCCCCAGCACCAGCCACAGCCCAAGCCAGAGCCCCAGCCCAAGCCACAGCCACAGCCACAGCCCCAGCCACAGCTTCCCAATGTGCTAAACGCACGCCTAAAGCGTAACCGACTAGAGCATAAACAAGAAACACACCGATTAACCAACCCCAGGGAAGAGCTTTTAGTTTTTTCTGAAGAGAATTATCAGAAGGTTTTGGGTTAACAGGTATGCGGAGGCTAAGCAAGCGGGAATCGAAAGGATACTGAAGAGAATTTTCAGAAGGTTTTGGGTTAACAGGGGCTGTTGTTTCAGCTACTTTTGGCTCTTTCCTTGGCTGTGGGGGATTAACTTTTTCTTGACGATATTTTTTTTCTACAGGAGGCGGTGGTAATTCCAATTGTTGAAGCCAATCGGACATAGACTGAGGGCGGTTTTCTTTTTCCAAAGCCATCCCCAGAGTAATGGCTTTGTTAAGATGATCACTCAAATTTCGATTAATTTCTTTCGGTGATGTTAAGGGACGATTCTCTAAACGGCGTTCCATTGAAGGAGTCGGTTTTTGACCAGTTACCGCATAATAAAAACTGGCGGCTAGGGCGTAAATATCCACGCTCGGCTGACGATTGGCCTTGCTACCTTTATAAACTTGTTCATAGGGGGCAAAACTGGGATTTGCGGCATAATCCGTCGAACTACTACCAGCCGGAATAATCTCTTTAGCAATGCCAAAATCAATCAAGATAGCATTCCCATTGGGTTGAATCATAATATTGCCAGGGTGAGCATCTCGGTGTACCATTCCTGCTTGATGAACCACCTCTAATGCGCTACCAATTTGCCGAATATATTTTAAACATTCCGCTTCCGATAATTTTCCTTGAGTTTTCACCCTTTCCATCAAAGTTTGACCCTGAATAAAATCCATCACCAAACAGGGAACTTGACCTTCAGTAAAAAAATCGGAAATACGGACGATATGGGCATGGGGAGTCTGGGAAAATTTGGCTAACTTGCGCCCTTCCGCCTCAAATTGTCTAACATAATCCTCGTATTCCGTATCTCTTTTCTGCAAAATATCAGGAGTTTTGATCACCACTTCCATGGTGAGTTGGCGATGACGTGCTTTATAGGTCAGGCCAAAACCTCCCCGTCCCAAGACCTCAAGGATCTCGTACTTGCCATTGTGGAGGAGTTGTCCCGCTTGCCAAACCATAGAATTTTGCAATAGTTGTTTTTATCATACCAAAAAATCTGCTTTTGTCTCAAAATTGGCTTATGTTTTGGTATTTGAGTTTGTAGGGGCGAAGCATTCGGATAAAAAATTTACGGTTTCAGCGATAGGTTATTGCCCGAATGCTTCGCCCTTACGGGAGTTTGGTGGTGCTTAAGTTTACACCAATGGAACGTCTTGCATCCCATTGTGGTTAGTGAGTTTATCGAACTGCAATCGCCCTTGATCCCCCCTTGATCCCCCCTTGATAAGGGGGGTTTGATACCCCCTTGATACCCCCTTGATAAGGGGGGTTTGATACCCCCTTGATACCCCCTTGATACCCCCTTGATCCCCCCTTGATAAGGGGGGTTTGATCCCCCCTTGATCCCCCCTTGATAAGGGGGGTTTGATCCCCCCTTGATCCCCCCTTGATAAGGGGGGTTTGATCCCCCCTTGATCCCCCCTTGATAAGGGGGGCATTTGATAATTTTTAACGCCTACCTACTTAGGAGAAGATGGGGGAGAACCTGTCGGAGTTGGTTGAGGTGTAAACTTTTGCTTCATCAATTCTGGTACACCTAAAGCCGTTAATAAAGTAGCAATCGCCGCGACACCAGCCCACACTAATGTCCAATTAATAACAATGGGTTGAGATATTTTAAATTGTTCTTTTTTGGGAATAGACAAACCTAAATCCTTAAACCATGCTTGCACTGACTGAGGACGTTTATCTATGTCTAATTCCAATGCCCAAAGAATGGCTTGATTGATATTAGGGCTGATTTCTGAATTGTAGGTTTTCGGCTCAATTAAAGGCTGATGATCAATTTTTCGAGTCATCGCATTCACTGGAATTTTACCCGTTAAAAGCTCGTATAACACGGCTCCTAAACTATAAATGTCGGTAAAAGCTCCGCGTTTAGCATCACGAGAATAACACTCAATAGGCGCAAAACCTGAGGCTA
This sequence comes from Microcystis sp. Msp_OC_L_20101000_S702, assembly GCF_007095705.1. NCBI lineage: Bacteria > Bacillati > Cyanobacteriota > Cyanophyceae > Chroococcales > Microcystaceae > Microcystis > Microcystis sp. Msp_OC_L_20101000_S702. The sequence continues at coordinate 15,856 of NZ_SFBO01000097.1, read as the reverse complement.
ATTCCTGGGTACGAGTTTTGGTTAATTCCTCATCAAAATCTAAGGCTAAACCAAAATCAATTAAGACTGCTTCTGGTTTACCAGTCCGAATCATAATGTTACCCGGTCGAATATCTCGATGCAGAAAACGGCGACTATGTACCACCATTAAAGCCTGTCCAATCTGCTCAATGTAGCGTAAGGCTTCTTTTTCTGGTAAAATTTTTGTTGATCGCCGATCTAAGGTCGTCCCATCAATATATTCCATAACCATGCAGTTAGCTTTACCCTCTGAAAATAACTCTTTAACTCGCACGATATGAGGATGATCACAACCTTTTAATTTACTCGCTTCCTGCCAAAAAAGTTTCTGTAAACGCTCAGACTCCCACAATTTAAAACCCACATCCCTCGGCGTTTTGATCACCACTGAATCACCATTGCGATCGCTGGCTCGATAGGTAATGCCAAATCTTCCTTCACCCAATACTTCCTGAATCCTGTACTGGCCATCTTTAATTTTCTTGCCCAGATCCCAAACCATTAACTCCTAGCTCCTCTGCTCACAAACATTAATTAAACTTATTTTAATAGCGATGTCATTTTCCTAGAAGTATAACCTAATGTGGTGTTAACGACCGGCGACTGGCGACCCAATTAGATAAATTTGACCTAATCTTAGGTTTTATGGCTAGGATTATCTCTTGTCTTTTTTCTCCTCCTGTCTCCTCATCTAAGGGAAGATTTTTGATTTTTACAGGATTTCTATTAATCTTTCAGCAATTCTAAGCGATAACGATACAAAGCCACAGGACGATTCGGCGCTTGGAAAAAATCCGGGGATTGGGGGGAAAGATAAATGGCTGTCACCTGATCGCCTAGAATTTTATTAGGAGATAATAACTGATAGGCGGTGGTGGTTTCCACCTCATTAAGATAAGTGTTGGTTTCTCCCCGGAAAATTTGTTGACTGATTTCCGTGGCAATAAATTGATTTTGGCTAGGAGTTTCGCTATTTCTGGCAATTACCGTGGAAATTAGTTGATGAGCGCCCCGTAAAAAGGTAATCTGACGATTGGGATTATTAGGGTCAGTTTTTACGGATAATACCGATTGATTACCTAAGTAGGCGCGACTAATTGCTAAACCATTAAAGGATCGATCGGCCACAATTGATGGTTTACTGATAATAGTGGATAAAAAGGCAGCATTTATCGGTCTGGAAATAGCTTTCTCGATGAATCTCACCGGAAACTCGATCGATTTTTCTAGGTAACGACGATTACTTTCAAAACCGGGTGTGATAATCTGGGGAGAAAGAGGAGCGGTTAAATCGATTAGGGTACTGGTGACAGTCCAACTGCCCACCATCCAATCGGGATAAACTAAATCTCCACTGGCAAAACTAACCACTGGTTTAGTCATCCAGCGAGGATAATTAGTTAAGCGATCGCTTAAATTTCCCGCTATAGATAATTCTAAATGGTTACTACAGCCTAGAATTAATACTAACAAGAACAAAATTATCCTTTGCATGGGTAAAAACATTTTTTAAGTAATATTCTTTAATTATGAACGATTTTATCAACTCCCACGCCTTTAATCTCGATTCGGCAGTAATTCCCATCGCACCCACTGGTTTTAAATCCGGTTTTATTGGCATTATTGGTCGTCCTAATGTGGGCAAATCTACCCTGATGAATCAATTAGTGGGACAAAAAATCGCCATTACTTCCCCCATCGCTCAAACTACCCGCAACCGTTTACGTGGCATTGTCACCGACGAGCGCTCCCAGATGATTTTTGTCGATACCCCCGGCATTCACAAACCCCATCACGAATTAGGCAAAGTTTTAGTTAAAAATGCCGAAAACGCCATAAATTCTGTAGATTTAGTTTTATTTGTTGTCGATAGTAGTAATTTTTTGGGCAATGGCGATCGCTATATTGCCGATTTACTGACTAAAAACCAAACTCCCACGATTTTAGGGCTAAATAAAGCCGATCAGCAACCGGAAGCCCCGGAGCCTATCGACGATAGTTATCGCACCTTAGCGGCGGAAAATAACTGGCCTCTGCTCAAGTTTTCGGCACTGGAGGGGACGGGAATCGAAGAATTACAAAATCTGTTAATTGATTCCCTCGAAGTCGGTCCCTATTACTATCCCCCCGATTTAGTCACCGATCAGCCGGAAAGGTTTATTATGGGCGAATTAATCCGCGAACAGATTTTACTGCAAACCCGTCAGGAAATTCCCCATTCTGTGGCGGTGGTGATTGAACGCGTCGAGGAAACTCCCGCTTTAACCAAGGTTTTTGCCGCCATCAATGTGGAACGAGCTTCCCAAAAAGGGATCGTCATCGGTAAAAATGGCAGTATGTTAAAAGCGATCGGCTCTTCCGCTCGATCGGCTATTCAAAAGTTAATCGCCGGGGAGGTATATTTAAAATTATTTGTGAAGGTAGAACCGAAATGGCGACAATCTCGCTCACTGTTAGCAGAATTTGGCTATCGCACCGAGGAGTGAATTGGGTTGTAGGGTGTGGGGTGTGGGGTGTAGGGTGTGGGGAGAAGCTTTTTTCAGTGTTGCCAAAGGCACGGCGTAGCCGTCCAGTAAACAGTAAACAGTAATCACTGAACTGAAAACTCACATCTGATAACTGAAAACTCACATCTGATAACTGATAACTGATAACTGATAACTGAAATGACCGATATTAAAACCCTAATTAAACAGGTACACCAAGAGGCAAAAAAAGAGGATTTTCCCATCGATACCCTGATTTACCAAGAGGCAAAAAAAGACCCCTTTGAACCGGTTTTATATGCTGGTAATCTTGCTAGTCAGTTATGCTTTTTTGGCCGGGATTTAGGACGAGATGAAGTGTATGCAGGACAACCTTTGATCGGGGCTGCCGGTAGAATGGTAAGAGAGGGATTTTTTCAAGCTTGGCAGGGGAGAAAATCTCATGATCGTCAAGAGTTATTATCGGTGTGCGATCGAATTTTCCTAACTAATACAGTTCCCTACAAACCGCCTGGTAATAAAGCTTATTCTGGGGAAGTGAAAGATCGTTTTCGTCCATTTATAGAAAAACTGCTCGTTTTTTATTGGCAAGGTGATCATATCATTCCCCTTGGCACGGAAGCTTTTAAATGGTTTGAACCCTACGGTAAACCCAGAGAAGTAGATAAATTCTATCTTGATAAAGAACGCTTTACAAAAAAACTCCTAGTTACCCTTACCGCTACTGATGAAGATGGATTAAAACAGCAAAAGGAAGTGACTTTATTGCCTCTCCCCCATCCCTCTCCTCTCAATCAAAGATACTATGCTCTTTTTCCTGATTTATTACAAAAAAGATTAACTGAATTTGCCTTTTAACTAATGAGAATTTACGGCAATCGTCCCATAAAAACCCTAGCAGGACAATTAACCCGTCCGACGACAGCAAGGGTCCGAGAAGCTTTATTTAATATCTGGCAACATAAATTATCTGGCTGTCGTTGGTTGGATCTTTGTGCGGGTAATGGTTCCATGGGTGCGGAAGCTTTATGTCGAGGTGCGAGTCTAGTAATCGGAATTGAACAATCAGGACGCGCTGGCGAAATTATCAAGGAAAATTGGCGCAATTTAGCAACTTCTCCCCAGCAATTCCAAGTAATTCGGGGAGATGTGCTGACAAAGTTAGCCACTTTAGCGGGGAAAAGTTTTGATTTAATTTATTTTGACCCTCCCTACGAAAGCGGGTTATATTTACCGGTACTAACTGCCATCTCTCAATCTAATTTATTAGATTCTCTGGGGGAAATTGCCGTGGAACATAATCCCAAATCTTGGCAAGCAATTAATCTAGAAGGTTTAACCATTTGTCGTCAAAAACGCTACGGCAATACTACGTTAACTTTTTATCAAAAAGCAGTTATCTCCTGACCACTGACTTGAAAGAGGGTGTAGGGTGTGGGGTGTGGGGTGTGGGGAGAATAAATAAAAGCAATCTCCTGACTCCTGCTGAAAATAGTCAATTTTATTGGGCAGCCTAGAAAAATTATTATTTCTCAACAAAATCACATAATTTGTCACTTTTCTTGACAATCATCCTGAGTAAAGCGAGAAACTTTCTGACAACCGCAGTTAATCGCCCCCTATTTAAGCTATTTAAAGGAAAATTAGGGTTTATTTCGATAAAATTTGCAGTAAATAGGCTGTGACCTCCTAAAAAACTTAAATCCCTTCTCCTAGTCCTTTTTTTGACCTAAAACTACCCCGAAGTTTCCTGACACGGCAGCTTAACCATCTCCCCTTAACCCTTGCTGCTCCCCAGAATATCACCTATTTTTGGTATAAATTTATACCCGACTATTTTTATCGGGTATATTTGACACCAAGATTTTGCCGGTGATAGGATGTGTGTAGATTCAGTTGACGGCAAGACAGGAAAATCATGACCCTAGCGACAAACATCAAAACCTCAAAATTCATCCCCACCTTTACCCGCTTGGTTTCTAAGGAAGGAGGGACTTCTTACCCTCTGAAAGCGCTGAATATCTGCGAAGAAACCTTTGCCCCCCTAGAAGTGGACTACGATTACGACCTCATCCGTCGTACCGTTACCAGAGAAAGCATTCAAGCAGGTCCCAATTCCATCTGGCGCTATCGTTCCTTTTTGCCGGTGGAAAGTGAAAATCCTATCGATGTGGGTACGGGTATGACTCCCCTAGTTAAATCCCACCGTTTAGCCCGGCGCTTGGGTCTAAAAAATCTCTACATTAAAAATGATGCCGTCAATATGCCCACTCTCAGCTTCAAAGATAGAGTGGTATCCGTCGCCCTTACCCGGGCCAAAGAATTAGGTTTTACTACCGTTTCCTGTGCTAGTACGGGAAATCTCGCCAATTCCACCGCCGCTATTGCTGCTCACGCCGGTTTAGACTGTTGTGTTTTCATTCCCTCCGACTTAGAAGCGGGTAAAATTCTTGGCACCCTAATCTATAATCCCACGGTAATGGCAGTTAAAGGCAACTACGATCAAGTTAACCGTCTCTGTTCAGAAGTGGGCAATACCTACGGTTGGGGTTTTGTCAACATCAATCTGCGTCCCTACTATTCCGAAGGTTCCAAAACTTTAGGCTTTGAGGTGGCTGAACAATTAGGCTGGAAACTCCCCGACCATATTGTCGCACCTTTAGCCAGTGGTTCCCTCTTTACCAAGATTTATAAAGGCTTCCAAGAATTCGTCAAAGTCGGTTTGGTGGCAGATAAAGCAGTGCGTTTTAGTGGCGCTCAAGCGGAGGGTTGTTCCCCCATTGCCCAAGCTTTCAAGGAAGGACGGGATTTTGTCGCCCCAGTTAAACCCAATACTATCGCCAAATCGATCGCTATTGGTAATCCCGCCGATGGTGTTTATGCCCTTGATATTGCGCGTAAAACCGGCGGTAATATTGAATCCGTCACCGATGCCGAAATTATCGAAGGTATTAAACTTTTGGCAGAAACGGAAGGCATTTTCACGGAAACCGCAGGCGGTACAACCATCGCCGTCTTGAAAAAATTAGTGGAAGCGGGTAAAATCGACCCTGAAGAAACCACAGTTGTTTATATCACCGGTAATGGTCTAAAAACCCAAGAAGCGGTACAGGGTTATATCGGTGAACCCCTGTTAATCGAACCGAAATTAGAAAGCTTTGAACGGGCCCTGGAACGTTCCCGCACCCTCGAACGCCTCGAATGGCAACAGGTTCTCGTCTAGAATTGATGTTCGGGGATGATGGGGCGATTATCCCCTTGCCTCATCTCCACAAGCAATTTAAATTTGCGCGCAGCTTACTGTCCTTTCCACTTTTTCCTTGATATCTATGGCCGTAAAAGTTCTCATTCCTACTCCCCTGCAAAAATTTACAGAAAATAAGGCTACCATCGAGTGTAGTGCTAGTAGTGTCGGTGATTTAATCGAATCCTTAGAAGCAAGTTTCCCCGGTATTAAGGCCCGCTTATGCGATGAAGAGGGCGCACCCCGGCGCTTTTTAAATTTCTACGTCAACAGTGAAGATATTCGCTTCCTCGATGGGACAAAAACTCCCTTAAAAGATGGCGATGAAGTCAGTATCGTTCCTGCGGTGGCTGGAGGTTAACCTCCCCATAAGTTTGTTTTCCGTCAATTGTAATTAAACCCCTAGAAAGTGATGTTTTCTGGGGGCTTTTCTTCAGGTAAGTTTTAGTTAGGGTTTGCTGAATAAATTTGAAATGTAGGCAAAGTAAAGGTTTTGGGGCTTTTCTCGCTCCCACAGGTGCAAGATTTTGAGAGAATCGTCGTTCAAAACCTTGCGTCTTCATCGGTCCGCGTCCTGTAGGGGCGAAGCATTCGGACAATAACCTATCGGTGAAAAGGTAGATTTTCTATCCGAATGCTTCGCCCCTACTTATTCAGCAAACCCTAGTTAGGGTTGCCAGAAAAACCTAATCTTTGTGTCCTTTGTGCCTTTGTGGTTGTTCATATTATTATAAGCTGAGACACATTTGGTCAATTGCCATAGAAGTTCTCATCTAAGATTTGCTCTGGCAAGAAAGGACAAATTTGAGGATAATCATTTTCTGGGGGAATCCGAACACCAAATTGAGCAAGTTTCCCTTCCTTAATTGCCACTTGACGAGCATCTGGATAAGCTTCCTCGATAGCAGTTTCTAGATAGGATTTCAGGGAAGGTGTATTGCGTAAGTTTTTCTCAATTCGCTGGCGATGCTCAATAATAGAACAATACCAGCTATCCTTCATTGATGGCGGTGCGTCCTGCTGTACTTTTAATTTGAGCAAATGAGCTAAAAGAATCATCAAATTACTTTCTAAAGTTCTTTTTTCCGATTTTCCCAACTCGGTTAACTCCTCAATTAAGTTATCAGTATCCAGCGCAGCAAATTCCCGCTTCTGTAGGTGGCTAATTGTTGTTGCGAGCCATACTTGAAAATCTTGTTCGTAGAGAGTTTTGGACATAGCAATAAGTTGTTCCTTCGAGTCAATAACTAGATTGGTAACTAAGCGGCTACAATTCTCAAGGCGTTACTAATTTCTAGCTTCCCTTGTAGTTTACCAAAAAATCACCTAAAATGGAAACTATCTGTATCCCTTGCTGACTGCATCTGGCTCCCTACACCATTTTCTACTATCTTTGAGCAAACCGGCGAAAGATAAGGAGTTAAAACTATGCCTTTAAGTTGGAATGAAATAAAAAATCGCGCCATCGCTTTTCAAAAAGAGTGGGAAGGAGGGACTTCAGAAAAAGCAGAATCTCAGTCTTTTTGGAATGAGTTTTTTCATGTCTTTGGCATTTCACGGCGTAGGGTAGCCAGTTTTGAGCAACCGATAAAAAAAGCCGATAATAAACAGGGTTTCATTGATTTACTCTGGAAAGGAACGATTTTAGTTGAGCATAAATCGAAGGGGAAAGATTTAGAAAAAGCCACACAACAGGCTAAGGATTATTTTCCCAATTTAAAGGAACATGAGTTACCGCATTATATTTTAGTATCGGATTTTCAACGGTTTAAATTATATGATTTAGATTCGGGCAATCAATGGGAATTTGAATTAAGTAATTTTGTTGATAACGTTCATTTATTTGATTTTATTGCTGGTTACGAAAAGCGAGTTTATAAAGACGAAGATCCCGTCAATATTCAAGCTGCCGAGTTAATGGGAAAACTTCATGATTGCCTCAAAGAAATTGGTTATATGGGGCATAATTTAGAAGTTTATCTAGTGCGTTTATTATTTTGTTTATTTGCCGATGATACGGGTATTTTTAACAAGGGTATTTTCTGGGAATATATTGATCTACATACCAAGGAAGATGGCAGTGATTTGGCGATGCACATTGATGCTATTTTTCAGGTTTTGAATACACCAGAAGAAAAAAGATTAAAAAATCTCGATGAGAATTTAACTCAATTTCCCTACATAAATGGCAAGTTATTTGAGGAGTCATTACCCCTAGCGGCTTTTGATAGCAAGATGCGAGTCATGTTATTAGAAGCTTGTGCTTTTGATTGGGGAAAAATTTCCCCTGCTATTTTTGGCTCTATGTTTCAAGCGGTAATGAATCCAAAAGAGCGACGCAATTTAGGGGCGCATTATACCTCCGAGAAAAATATTCAAAAGGTGATTAAACCGTTATTTTTAGATGATTTACACAGAGAATTTGAGAAGGTTAAAGGCAATCGCAATAAATTACTAGAATTTCAGAAAAAGATTGCTAATTTATATTTTCTTGATCCTGCCTGTGGTTGCGGCAACTTTTTAATTATTACCTATCGGGAGTTACGAGATTTAGAGATTTTGGTATTACAGGAGTTAGATAAAACGGGGCAGTTAGTAACAGATATTAGTACCATTATTCAGGTAGATGTCAATCAGTTTGCGGGTATTGAATACGATGAGTTTGCGGTGAGGGTGGCTGAGGTGGCAATGTGGTTAATTGATCATCAGATGAATATTAAAGTTAGTAATACTTTTGGTCAATATTTTGTGCGTTTACCATTAAAGAAAGCGGCGAAAATTGTTCATGGAAATGCCTTGCGGATTGATTGGGAGGAAATTGTATCAAAAGAGAAGCTCAATTTTATTTTAGGGAATCCTCCTTTTGTTGGTGCGATGATTATGAATGATGAGCAAAGGAATGATATGGCTTATGTTTTCGACGGTGAGAAAGGAATAGGCGTTTTAGATTATGTGTGTGCATGGTATATTAAGGCTGCTCAAATAATTCAGGGCAATAGAATCAGGGTTGCTTTTGTTTCCACAAATTCTATATCTCAAGGGGAGCAAGTTGCCTTACTTTGGAATATTCTTTTTCAAAAATATCATTTAAAAATTCATTTTGCCCATCGTACTTTTAAATGGAGTAATGAAGCAAAAGGAAACGCTGCAGTTCATTGTGTTATTATTGGCTTTGGAAGTTTTAATATAACAACTAAAATCCTATTTGATTATGAAGATATTCAAGGTGAATCATTAGTTGTTCAGTCGAATAATATTAATCCTTATTTGGTTGATGGAAGTGACATCATTATTAATAACCGAAGTTTTCCCTTATCTAATGTTCCATTAATGCGTTTTGGTAGTATGCCAAGAGATGGTGGTAATTTTATTTTTACAGAACCAGAAAAAGAAGAATTTTTTAAATTAGAGCCGAAGGCAGAAAAATGGATTAAACCTTATACAGGAGCGCAAGAATTTATTAATGGTTATAGTCGCTACTGTCTATGGTTAGTTGATATTTCTCCCAGGGAATTAAAGACATTACCAGAAGTCATCAAAAGAGTAGATAGGGTTAAAAATTTTAGATTAAAAAGTAAAGCTGCTGCTACTCGTAAATTTGCGGCGACACCTACTCTATTCTGTCAAATAGCACAACCTGATACTAATTATTTACTTGTTCCCCGTGTCTCATCTGAAAGAAGAAAATATATTCCGATAGGTTTTATGAATAAAAATGTGATTGGTAATGATCAAGTTTTATTAATTCCTAATGCCAATCTATATTTATTTGGTATTTTAACTTCAGAAATGCACATGGCATGGGTTAAATATGTGTGTGGCAGATTAAAAAGTGATTATCGTTACTCAAAAGATATTATTTATAATAACTACCCCTTTCCAGAAAATATCACCGACAAACAAAAACAAACCGTTGAAACTTGCGCTCAAGCTGTGCTAGATACAAGGGTAAAATATCCCGATAGTAGCCTTGCGGATTTATACGATCCTTTAACTATGCCTCCCGACTTGCTCAAAGCTCACCAAAAACTTGACAAAGCTGTTGATTTGTGTTATCGTCCCCAACCCTTTACCAGTGAATTAAACCGTATTGAATACCTCTTTGAACTCTACGAAAAATTAACCGCTCCCCTACTCCCTACCAGCAAACAAAAACCCCCGAAAAGAAAAAATCCTCAATAACGAAGACAAAAGGCAACAGGCAAAAGGCAATAGGCAATAGGCAAAAGGAGATTATTTTTATTTATTCTCCCCATCACCCCACACCCCACACCCCACACCCCACACCCCACACCCCATCACCCCACACCCATCCCTAAGCGCCGCAATTCCGGAGATTATATAAAAAAACACCCAGAACAATCGGGGTGATGGACAATACTAAAGGTTGTGTAGGTCATCAGAAAAGCCCTGTCAGGGTAAAATACTATGAAACTAGCGTCACGAGTCAATCAAGTCACCCCCTCCCTTACCCTAGCTATCGACTCTCTGGCCAAGGAAATGAAGAAAAACGGCGAAGATGTCTGTAGTTTTAGCGCCGGGGAGCCAGATTTCGACACACCCACTCACATCAGAGCTGCCGCGAAAAAGGCCCTCGATGAGGGAAAAACTCGCTACGGACCGGCTGCCGGGGAAGCGGGGTTAAGAAAAGCCATCGCCGAGAAATTGCTGCGGGATAATCAACTAGCATACAATGCCGATAATGTCATCGTTACCAATGGGGGTAAACAGTCTCTCTACAATCTAATCATGGCGTTAATTGAAGCGGGGGACGAAGTAATTATTCCCGCACCCTACTGGTTGAGTTATCCTGAAATGGTGACGTTAGCGGGAGGAACATCGGTTATAGTCAACACTAGCCTAGAGAATCAGTATAAAATCACCCCCGAACAGCTAGAAGCGGCAATTACACCGAAAACTAAATTATTTGTTCTCAATTCTCCCTCTAATCCCACCGGTATTGTCTATACTCCCGAAGAAATCGCAGCTTTAGCAAAAATTGTGGTTGAAAAGGATATTTTAGTGGTTTCCGATGAAATTTACGAGAAAATCCTCTATGATGGCGCAATTCACCGCAGTATCGCTTCTTTTGGTCCGGAAATCTTTCAGCGCAGTATTATTAGTAATGGTTTTGCTAAAGCTTTCTCGATGACGGGGTGGCGCGTCGGTTACATAGCAGGACCGGTGGAAATTGTCAAGGCTATGACTAAGATCCAAGGTCATAGTACCTCTAATGTCTGCACTTTTGCCCAGTACGGTGCGATCGCTGCTTTAGAGAGTCCCCAAGATTGCATCGAGGAAATGGTCAAAGCTTTTAGCGAGCGCCGACAGTATATTTTAGAACGAGTGCGATCGCTACCTGGACTCAATTGTCCTACTCCCAACGGTGCTTTTTATGTGTTTATCGATATTAGTCAAACTGGTTTAAAATCCCGGGATTTTTGTCAGAAACTCCTCGAAACCCAAAAAGTAGCCGCTATCCCCGGTATTGCTTTCGGTGCTGATGATTGTATTCGTCTTTCCTATGCTACAGACCTAAAGACGATTGAAAAAGGATTCGATCGCATTGATCAGTTCATCGGCAGTTTGTAGGATGATTACTTTATCTGTTAGGGTGAATTTTGTTCGCCCTTTTTTTTCGGGTTTTAACAGCCAATTAAGTAAGTGGTTTCAATTAAATTGAAGATAGATTTTGTCTTTGATCCCCCCTGCCCCCCTTGATAAGGGGGGTGCCGACCCCCCTTAGTCCCCCCCTTAATCCCCCCTTAATAAGGGGGGCATCTGACAATTTTTAACAGCCAATTATCTGTAATTTCTAGAGGTATTAAGATGAGTGGGATCAAGTTAGAAGATATTAGGGAAATTACCAAGAATACTCAAGGAAAAGGATATTTAATTATCTTTAATGATAACAGAGTAATTATTTTATATAAAAAAAGAACTATTGCTGCTTTGCTAACTCTGATTAGGTATGGAGAAGGTTGTGAGAGCTATCTAACTAATGCGACCAATAATTTGCAAGAGATAAAAACTATACTCAAGGGTAAAATTTCTGAAAATTTAATTCAAGATTCCTATGCTGATGCTAATAAACCCTTTAGCGAACTTTGGAATGAAGAGGGATTTAATTTTATTCATGCTCCCCCAGGACAAAAAAGATTAGGCAGTCAAAAATATATTTTAGATAGTTCCGATCATCAACGACTTTTTACCACTACTAAACCACCGATTAGAACACCTCCCTCATCCCTAATTCAGAGAAATATCTTAGAACAACAAAAAAATAAATGTAATTTTTGTGGCTCAATTCTTAAAAAGAAAGAAAATATCAATCAAAATACCTATGCTAGGGATCGAGTGCGTTTAGTTTGGGATCATCGGATTCCCGTAGAAAAAGGTGGAAATAGTGCCGATGACAATTTTCAAGCTCTCTGCTTCTATTGTAATAAATGCAAATGGCAAATCTGTAATCTTTGTAACTATGCTCCTGATAAATGTTCAGAATGTGTCTTAGCTTTTCCTGAAGTAACTAAGATTATTTTCCCCAGTCAAGAAAATATTGAAGACCGGCTAAATCGAGCTAATTAAGTGATTTAGTAATATTTATACCAATATGTTTAATGACTGGGGGACAGACAGCGTTAGAAAGTTGTTTAATAGCAGCGGTGCGAGAAACAGGAAAATAATAATCATCGGGAAATCCCATTAATCTTTTTATTTCTAAGAGACTTAAATGTCTTCTTTCCTTGCTATACACTGGAATCATGGCACCACCACCGCTAACACTAACCGCAAAAGTAGGAAAGGGTTTTTGGATAGAAATTGCTCGGATGCCACTAGATCTCATTTGATAAATACAATTATCATAATCTACATTAACACTTGCCCTTTCAATACTTATTCTTGTTTTTGGCAGTTGAAAAGATAATTGTTCGGCAGTAATTCTGCCAGCATAATAATCAATATACTGCTGCCATTTTTCCGATATGGGAATTGAATAATCCCCTGGAACAATAATTTTTTCAATACCCACTTCTGCATGGCAAGGTTGGGGAAATTGAAAGTTTTTAATTCCTAAATCCTTTCGGAAAGCCAATAAAAAAAAGCGAGGTCTTGATTGAGGAATTTGGAAATATTTACTATCGATAACTGCATAAAAAGCCAGATAATTTATTTCCTTTAACTGGATTAATATATCTTTTAATATCTGCCCTTTATTTAAGCGCAGGATATTACTAACATTTTCAAGAAAGATAACTTTAGGCTTTTTTTCATGGCAAATTCTGAGAATTTCCTGAATGGCTAGTCCGCGACTGTCTTGCCAACCTTTTTGTTGTCCTGCTCTGGAAAATGGCTGACAGGGAAATCCCCCACAAAAAACCTCAAAATCGGGAAGTAAGCTAGGAATTAAAGCTTCAACATCTTGCGGTTTCATGGATTCATGAAAATTGTGATTGTAGGTTTTCACACAATCTGGGTTATTTTCGTTGCTAAAAACACATTGCCAACCGATTTGTTCAAGACCGAGACGAAAGCCACCAATTCCCGCATAAAAATCGGCAAAAGTCAAGCGACTATGGGTAAAATTTTTGTTAGCTGGACGAATAGGTAACTCGTTCATAATGTTGATTGAATAACCGAGAGTCTTATCTATTTTCTCAGATATTATTGTACTAGATGCCCAGGGGGACAGATGGACAGACAGGGGGAGAATGTGATTAACTTTCCCTAGGGGCTTTTGTTAAGTTACATTAAGCCCTACAATAAAATTCCAGTGAGTTAGACGAAATTCGCTCGATCGCTCGGTTTTATCTGCTCCTAGCTGAGATAGAGAAAAGATAGCGCACCGAGAAACAGAAAACTTGAGCTACTCAAGCCTTCGTCAATACTGCCCTGTTATCCATCTTAAGTTATAACCTAGTGTCCCAAACCCTACCTAAACCTGCCCTAAAAAGAGAATTTTTGCCATTTACCCTACAGGATATCCGTCTAGCTATCCCGGCCCGTTGCTTCCAATCAAGCGTTTTTCGCTCTTTAGCCTACTTTTTTTTTGATATTGGCATCATTACCCTACTTTACTGGATAACTTACCAGATTAATCAAGCATGGTTCTTCCCACTTTTTTGGTTTATGCAGGGAACCATGTTTTGGGCCTTATTTGTCGTCGGTCACGATTGCGGTCACGGTTCCTTTTCCCGTTATCGTTGGTTAAATAACTTAATCGGTCATCTCAGTCATACTCCCATTCTCGTACCTTTCCACGGTTGGCGCATCAGTCATCGCACCCATCACGCTAATACCGGCAATATCGACACCGATGAAAGTTGGTATCCCGTCACGGAAACCCAGTATAACAATATGGCTTGGTACGAAAAATTAGCTCGTTTTCAGCTAATTTTATTTGTTTATCCCCTTTATCTTTTCCGTCGTTCCCCTAATAAACAGGGGTCCCATTTTATGCCCGAAAGCCCCCTCTTTCGCCCCTCGGAACGGTGGCAGGTACTGACTAGCACCGTTTGCTGTACCTTTATGTTAGGTCTATTAATCGGGGTGGGTATCAGCTACGGCTTTTGGTTTCTGTTTAACTACTACATCATGCCCTATATCGTCTTTGTGGTTTGGTTGGACTTGGTGACATTCCTACACCACACCGAAGATGATATTCCCTGGTATCGCGGTCAAGACTGGTACTTTCTCAAAGGGGCGCTTTCTACCATCGATCGCGATTATGGCATCTTTAATCCCATCCATCACCAAATTGGTACTCACGTCGCCCATCACATTTTTATCACTATTCCCCACTATCATCTCCAAGAAGCAACCGAGGCTATCCGTCCCGTCTTAGGAGACTATTATCGCGTCTCGAAAGAACCGATTTTCAGATCTCTCTGGCGGTCCTACCGCAATTGTCATTTTGTCAGTGACCAAGGCAGTAAGATTTTTTACCGCAAAAACTGATCCTGTCTTAGCTATGAGGAGGAAACGGCAGCAAAATCTGCCTCCTCCTCTCACACCGAGAATAGTTGCCAAAACTGGGGATAAAGTCTTTGTCTTTATTTGATTTATTGGCAAGGAATTAAGCTGATGCAGTGAAATTGAACGACTTACAAAGGGAATGACATTGGCAGAATTGGCCAAGAATCAAACAAATATCCAAGCGTTTCTCTAGGATTTGATCATTTTGCTTTTCAACAGCTACTGGCAAGAGGATAGGCGTTGTCAGATGTAAAGATGAATCAAGCAAAAGTGTAGGGAACTGGAACATCCTTAAACTTAAGGTCATGAATTAGAAGCTTAAGGGAATTTTCTAATTTGCCGGCTCTCCCAGGTTTGGTGGGTAAAATGTATTCTAAGATACATTCCTCAAGAGCGAGGGGGTGGAACGAACCACAAAGACACAAAGGACACAAAGATCGATCAATCCTATGTAAGTTAAACTTATCACACAGAACCTAGAAGAGCCATTTGCCTTCTCATCTCTTTATCTGACAACGCCTAGAACCAGCACAGGTTCGTCGAGTCCTACAGCTTGTAGCACCGTTATCTGTAAATATTCTCATTACCCCTTCGTTTAACTGAATATATTCCGATATAATCAAAGACAGGTCATTGAACGTTGAGGAAATACCGTGAACATCAGCCTAGATTTACCTTCAGAGCTAGAGAATGAGTTATCTACAAAATCCTCCTAAAACAGGGCTAGAGCTAGTTGCTTATTGGGAAAGCGTTGGGGTTATTGGCTCCCCACCTGATATTGCTTTTGGGCATAATAAACCCTTGGCACTTTCAACGTGAACCACTATCGAGTCATCCCGGGCTTGAGCATTGATTATGCTTGTGGAGTCCATCTGTTATCATCTTGGGTAGTTCTCTAAGGATTTAGTCCCTATGAAATGGCGAGTGATACTTGAACCCGATCCCGATACAAAAGAATGGGCAATTTGGTGTCCGGAACTGCCCGGATGCACATCTGCCGGTATTGTAAGGTTTTGTAAAAAATATATGCAAATGACTGCAAACAACTGCTAATATGGTTAGTACAAGTTTACGTTGCAGTTCACATGAAACTATCAGATTATGCTAAGAAAAAAGGGATCAGTTATGA
>NZ_SFBO01000096.1:0-8459 GCF_007095705.1 Microcystis sp. Msp_OC_L_20101000_S702 | reverse complement strand
TATGCCTTCTTGTCAAAAAATTTGTTCAATCTAGCTAACTACCATTATCGCCAATATTTCTTTGAAAACTCCCAAAAACTGAGTTTTAATCAACTCTATCATCTGGTATCTAAAACCTCAGATTATTTAGCTTTACCCACGAAAGTGAGCAAGCAGATAATCAGAAGATTAGATCAGGCTTGGATTAGTTATTTTGCCGCTTTTAGAGCTTGGAAAAAACACCCTGAAAAATTTTTAGGAAAACCTAAAATTATTAAGTATAAGGACAAAACCAAAGGAAGAAACCTGCTAATATATTCTCAGGAATCAATTTATAAAAAACCTTTAAAAGAAGGAATTTGTCACTTGTCTATGAGCGACGTAAAATTGACCACTTCCCGAAGAGAAATAATTGAAGTGAGAATTGTCCCCAAAAGTAGCTGTTATGTCATTGAAATAGTCTATGAAAGACGGTCGGAAACCACAGATAAACAAGAGATAGCTGGGATAGATTTAGGAGTTAATAACTTAATGGCTGTAACTACAAATCAAACAGGTGTAGCACCTCTTTTGGTAAATGGCAGACCGTTAAAAGCAATTAACACCTTCTACAACAAACAACGTTCCCGCTTACAATCTCAACTGAAAACCAGAAATAATCAACCCTCATCTAAGAGATTGATATTCCTAACCCATAAACGAAACTGTCGAGTAGAAAATTATCTACACACAGCCAGTAAAAGAGTAATAGATTGGTGTATTATTCATCAAATAGGGACATTAATAATTGGGCATAATGAGCGGATAAAACAATGTCTTAATCTAGGAAAAAGGAATAATCAACAATTTGTTAATATTCCCCATTATAGATTAATAGAAATGTTAACCTACAAAGCTCAATTAAAAGGAATAAAAGTCATAATAACTGAAGAATCCTATACCTCACAATCCAGTGCTTTAGATAGGGATGAGTTACCTAAATATGGTGAAGAAAAACCATTATTTAAGGGAAAAAGGTTAGCTAGGGGACTGTATAAAATGGGAACAAATCAGTTGTTAAATGCCGATGTCAATGGGTCATTTAACATCATTAGAAAAGTAATTCCTGATGTCATTGACCAGGGAATAAAGGGTTTGCCGTTTAATCCTGTAGTGCTTGACCCACTACGAATGACTAAGCTTTCAGGCTTTTAAGTAAGTTTGAGTAAGTTTAGTTGAGCGGTATAGATCCTCCGGTTATAATGAAATCTGGGAAAATGACACCGCCCCATCCCGAAAACTCTCACCCCTTGCTAGGTATAATCGATCGCAGGAAGAATTTTATGAGTAAATTTGTCTTTGTCACCGGGGGAGTCGTCTCCAGTATTGGGAAAGGAATTGTCGCCGCTAGTTTGGGAAGATTGTTGAAAAGTCGGGATTATTCCGTCTCAATTCTGAAATTAGACCCCTATATCAACGTGGATCCGGGTACAATGAGTCCTTTTCAACACGGAGAGGTATTTGTCACCGATGATGGGGCCGAAACCGACCTCGACCTTGGCCACTACGAACGTTTTACCGATACGGAACTCTCCCGTCTCAATAGCGTGACTACTGGCTCGATTTATCAAGCGGTATTGAATAAAGAGCGCCGTGGTGCTTATATGGGGGGAACCGTGCAGGTAATTCCCCATATTACCAACGAAATCAAGGAAAGGATTCTCCGGGTGGCCAAAGATACCAACCCCGATATTGTCATCACAGAAATTGGTGGTACGGTGGGAGATATCGAATCTTTGCCTTTTTTAGAAGCAATTAGGCAATTTAGGAAGGATGTAGGTCGAAATAACGTGGTTTATATGCACGTTACCCTAATTCCTTGGATTCCGGCCGCTAAGGAGATGAAAACTAAACCGACGCAACACTCGGTCAAGGAATTAAGATCGATCGGCATTCAACCGGATGTGTTAGTCTGTCGTTGTCATCTACCCCTACAACCGGGGTTAAAAGAAAAACTCTCAGCTTTCTGTGATGTGCCGGTGGAATCGGTGATTACTGCTCAGGATGCCAGCAGTATCTACGAAGTTCCTCTCAATCTGGAAAAAGAGGGATTAGCGCAACAAACCCTAGAATTATTAAACCTGGGTCCCCGATACCCCCATCTGGAGGAGTGGGAAAATCTCATCCGACAGATGCAATCCCCTAGTCAAAAATTAGAGATAGCTATCGTTGGTAAATATGTGCAGTTAGGGGATGCTTATCTCTCGGTGGTGGAGGCCCTTAAACACGCTGCTATTGCCCTTGATAGCGAGATAGAATTGCGTTGGGTAAGTGCTGAAGATGTGGATAACGATTCGGCCGAAGCTCATTTAAGCGGTGTTGACGGTATTGTGGTACCCGGTGGTTTTGGGATTAGGGGTGTGGATGGCAAAATTAAGGCGATCGAGTATGCTAGGGTCAATAATATTCCTTTCTTGGGTCTCTGTTTAGGGATGCAGTGTTCGATTATCGAATGGGGTCGCAATGTGGCCCGATTAGAAAGGGCCAATAGTTCCGAATTTGAAGAGGATACACCCAATCCGGTGATTAATTTACTGCCAGAACAGGCAGATGTGGTGGATTTAGGGGGAACAATGCGCTTAGGTCTCTATCCCTGCCGTTTAAATCCCGATAGTCTAGCTTTCTCTCTCTACGGTCAAGAGGTTATCTATGAGCGCCATCGTCACCGTTACGAGTTTAATAATGCCTATCGTAGTCTCTTTTTCGAGACTGGTTATCTGGTGAGTGGCACTTCTCCTGATGGTCGTTTGGTGGAAATTATCGAACTACCAAAACATCCTTTCTTTATTGCTACCCAATTTCACCCCGAATTTCGCTCTCGTCCCAATAAAGCTCATCCTCTCTTTTCTGGTTTCATGAAAGCGGCCCTTAAGGGTAGAGAGGAAAAGTTTTCCCTGAGTAGTCAGCATTCAGCTATTAGTTAGGGTTTGCTGGTTCTATTGGCTCAAAATCTGGTTTTTTGGGGGGAAACCCCCGAAAATTTGTCATCTTAACCCCAGTTTGTCCTAGGGTTTCCCGAATTGACGTTGATAAACTACTTCTTCCTTGCCAGATTCCAGTTTAATATCGGAGCGAGGATAGGCCACACATAACAAAGCATAGCCCTCTTTTTGCAGGTCGGGGGATAATCCCATGCCCTCACCTTGTTCGACGCTACCCTGGGAAAGTTGAGCGGCGCAGGTAGTACATACGCCCGCATTGCAAGAACTGGGTAAGTCAATCCCCGCATCGTAGGCCGCCTGTAGTATAGTTTGATCTTCCCTAACTTCGATCGTTTGTATTTTTCCTAAATGAGAAATTTCTACTTTGTGGGTTGTGGTCATAGCTAATGAATGATGCTTTGAACTTCACCTATTTTATCATTCTAGATTGGGGGCTCTTCTGGTTTCTGTGTGGAAACGAGGTCTATACTGATAGTTTTTTTCCAAAAATAGTCCTAAAAGTGTTGCCTAGTAAGCATTTCACGATTCTATAAGCAAAAATTATCGACCCTGGTATGTACTCCCGTCACGAGCGTCTCTAGTTGCGCTTTTCCTACCGGGACTGCCGTGATTAACTTTGTCCAAGCTGTCATCCTTTTAACCACATTATAGCCGCGACTGCGGGCTAACTCATCCAAATGAGCGATCGCACTGTCCACCTCTACCCCCATCACCCGTTCTGACAGGTGTAGGTTTATTACAAAGAGGTGAGCAGTCACACACTCAAGGTGAGAAAATCAAGCTAGAGAGGCTCTTCTAGGTTCTGTGTGATAAGTTTAACTTACTATATGATCGATCGATCTTTGTGTCCTTTGTGTCTTTGTGGTTCGTTCCACCCCCTCGCTAGGAGGAATGTATCTTAGAATACATTTTACCCACCAAACCTGGGAGAGCCAAAATTCTTTAACCTTGTCACAAGTAAAGGTTTTTCTTTTGTCAGGGTGAATCTCTTGGAAAAGTTTTTCTGTGACTCTATTGATTTCCGATGCGGTTTTGTTTTTGGCTAATCCTGCTACTAAAAATTTCGAGGCTTTGTCCATATATGTAACGAGAACTCCTAGATGATTGCCTCCAATCATTGTGTCACTTTCCCAATGACCGATTTCGGTTTTCTGGTCAGCAATTGCTGGTCGCTCGCTGATATCTACACGCCCTGGAATCTCTCCACGCTTACTTTTTGCTCCATTTCGACTCTTTCTTTTTCGGTTCTTCCGAACTTACACTGTAGAAAATTCCTCAAGCTCCCTCTCTGCACAGCAATGCTCTAAAGTTGATAAATATCAATCTAACAAAAATTCAAAGCCTTAGTGTACAAGCTTTACAAGCATAAGTTGTTGATAGTTTTACATGACAGGTTCGGTAGAGCCAAATCTTGTCTCACCCAGGGCAATAGTCGTGAAGTCGTGATCGCTTCGGTAATAGCACTCGACATAAAAATTAGCTCACCAATCTAGATAAAATTTCTCGATGAATTAAAGCTCGATCGATTAAAAAATGTTTGCGATCGCTGGTTAATCCCTCTCCATTGGCATAAAAATTAATCCAAGTGTTACTAATATCATTAACTGCCTCTGGTAACTGATCTAATTCCCAACCCGGCATCGGGACTTCGGCAATTAATCGCGACACTTTCGGATCATAACTAAGGGCAAAACAACGACAATCTTCTGCTGCAGCCATAATTAAACTATGAAAGCGCATTCCGATCACCATTTCTACCCCGCGAAATAAGCCTTTTAACTGTCTTGGATCCTCTAAGGTAATGATTTGATAATTTTCCCTTAATTGACGTGCTACAGCTTCACAGAGGGGCAAATCCCGCGACTTTTGAAAAGGGACTAAGAGAATAAACGCCCCCGTACTGGTTTGCAAATGAATTAAAGCTTGGGTTAATTTATCTAATTTTGCTGGGGTTAATAGGGGATGGGGACGTAAATTGACGGCGATTCTTGGGGCGGGTAAATCCGATAATCCCTTGACTGATTGAGCTTCTAAAGCCCATACTGGATCGGGGGCAACAATGGGACTAATACCCCAATTGGCGACTAAATGAGCCGAAGTATCATCGCGCACACTAACTAAACTACATTGTTTTAAGACTTTTTTGGTTAACCAACGGGTAAAAGGTCTATTTAATGGTCCAATTCCCTGCCCCCAAGCAATAGTTTTTAAGCCCAATAATTGAGCAAGAGCCATTAAACCACCGTAATAAATTGGACTGGCAAAACTGGTGACATCCTGCATTAAACTGCCACCACCCCAGATAAATATATCGGCTTTTTTAAGAGTTTGAAAAACTTGCCACCAATCCCGACTAGGACAGGTTTCCACCCCATAACGTTGACTGGTTTCTCTGGGATTATTTGACAAAACAATAGGTTTAATTTCTGACGGCAACATCTGCAATAGAGACACTAATAATGCCTCATCTCCTCCGTTTCCTCTCCCATAATATCCACAAATTACTGCACGCATATATTCAGTTATCAGTTATCAGTTATCAGTTATCAGCCAGAAAAAGGCAAGAGTCAAAAGGCAAAAGTATGGTAAATTTGTCTCCTGTCTCCTTTGTCCGCTTTGTTACTTTTTCCTTTAAAAATGTCTCTTAGTTTCTTAAGTTATGCCGTCAGCTACAAGTTAACAGTGACCAGTTTTATTCGATTCAGTTATCAGTTTATCTATTTTCTTATTCCCACTCATAACTAATAGCTTAAACCTGATCACTGGTTACTGATTACTGATCACTGATTTAGTCGTCCATTTGCCAGGGTTCGGTGATGTTGTTTTCATCGAGGATATTTTTGGCTCTTAAAATCAAGATCAATTCACCTAGTATGGTGACATCGGGGGAACTATCAAACCATTGTAAAGAGACGGAATTATCTCTCTCTACTAGATAATAATTGTTCACGTCCCATTCGGCCAAAACTCGATCGATTACTAATAACACTTCCTCAGACCTAGTGGCAATCGATCGAGGTAATTGATCACTAGGCCATAAAATAGCTACAGGATCGATCGCCTTTAGAATTGCTTGCCAACCGGGGAGAGGCACAATTGTTTGTTTATCCCCCACCGTTACCAGTCGAAAAGGTTCCTCGACGCTCAGACTTTCTGTGTGTTTTATATCAGTTACCGTCACCGGAAATCTTCCTACTAAAGGAATAATTCTGGCTAATTCGTCCTCATCCTGTAAACGGTGGACGGGTAGCAACGGTGCGCTACGGGTGGGAGTAACGGTAAAATCTTGTAGTAAGGACTCGATCGCCTGTCTGGCCGAGTCAGAATGGGCAAATTTCAAACCTTTAGCGATTAATTTCGCTCTTTCGGCTAAATCCCGCTTTTGTTTGCCCCGTTTCCAACACTGATAAGCGATCGCATCTCCAGGATGACGGGTAAATTCACTGGGAATCTGGGATAAACGGGAAAAATCTTGGATAGCTTTGGCGATATCGTGTGCTTCAGCCACTTCAATCCTTTTTTCTGCCGCTAATTTCGCTGCCCCTAGTCTTTGTTCTTGGTTGAGAATCCGTAATTCGTATAGCACATCACTGCGCGGCCCAATGTAGTAACTTAACAAATCTTCATCTGCCCCCGCTTTGATTAAACTCTCAAAAACTTGGGCAGCGACAATAATTAAATTTTGTTGGGCATTTTGAAAACCGGTTTGTTCAAAGATTAACTGGGAATCGTAGCCAGCTTTTTGCAGTTTTTGACATTTTTGCCCCCAATTTACCCAATTTCCTTCCTTATGAAGCAGCGATCGCATTAATTCGGTCGCTTCCGTTTCGCTGATTCGATCATCTGTACTGCGAGGCTGTTCTGTCATAGACAACTTGATCAAGCTACAATAACTAAAATTTATCTAATCCCTCAAAAATCTTCAATAGCAATTAAGGTTAACAGGATAGACTAGATAGTAACAGGATAGCTGACAATCACCCCCTTCGTACCTGTTAGGGCAAGTTTATCTTCAATGTCTAGATTAAGAGTTAATGGAAGCATTCCCTCCTCGTCCACAACTAACCCCAGTCAAAGGACGATGAAAACCAAGCGTCACCCCAAAGATAGCGCCTTGGGTTTAGTCTCTACCCTCAGCTTTCCGGCGATCGTCGGGACGGCGGATATGATGCTAAAATCGGCAGAAGTTACCCTCGTGGGTTACGAAAAAATTGGCGGTGGTCACTGTACTGCGATCGTGCGTGGTAATATTGCCGATGTGCGGTTAGCAGTGGAAGAAGGGGCAAAAACCGCCGCACAGTTCGGACAATTGGTATCTAAATCGGTTATTCCCCGACCGATGCCCAATTTAGAGGTAATTTTCCCAATTGGTAGCCGTTTAGCCGAAATTGCCCAAAGTCAACGGGGTTTCAGCAAACTGAGCAATATGTCGATCGGTCTCTTGGAAACCCGCGGTTTTCCCGCTATGGTGGGGGCAGCCGATGCCATGTTAAAATCGGCCGATGTGCAGTTAGCTTCCTACGAAACGATTGGGGATGGTTTGTGTACGGCCATTATCCGGGGTTCCGTCGCTAATGTGGCCGTGGCCATTGATGCGGGAATGCGGGAAGCAGAGAAAATCGGTGAACTGCACGCGGTGATGATTATTCCCCGTTTATTGGAAGATTTAGAACATACCCTACCGGTGGCCAGCTACTGGTTAGAAACCCCCGAACCTTTACCGATGTTGTTACCCAATACTGTCCGGGAAAAACAACGGGAATTGGTCGCTTTACCAGAATTGGAAAAAACCAAAATACCGATTCGTCGCCAAGAAATGCAGGAAAAAGTGTTAGAAGAAGTGATTCCCGTGGAAGTTATCACCGATGAGGACAGTTATTAATTTTTATTTTCAGCTTTGCTCCTGTGCTGCTAAAAGTACAGGAGCAAAAGGTTGAATTAGGGTTTGCGGCAAAAAGTTTGTTGGTGGGTGTGGATTTCCCAGTAAAAAATCTTTACAGAGTCCCCCGACAATTAAACGAATCGAATAATGATAAATTTTTGTCAAGGGGTGCGGTCAGATCGAATAATCGTCGCTAGAATTGGCCTAATTGTCAGGAATTTAGTTAAACAAGGTTTTTGACAATATGCTAATCTGGCTAACAGGCTTTTGGGCGTGATATAGGGAAAAGTTCTGGCGATTGCGCCTAGATGGGGTGATATGCCAAAAGTTGACCCATATCGTTACTCTGAGGAGTGTTATCCAGAAATTTTCCGTGTAATATGTAGTTATGTTTTTTGAAAAGGAGTCAGCATAATGAAGCCTTTAGCTATAAATCCAGATTCGGTGAATATTATATCTCCATAGAACTCTTGCAAATTAATTATATGTTATAATAATGGGTTAACTAATTTTCCCCAAAAAATTAGTTAATCAGTACATTCGTCCTGAATGAAAACTTGAAGTTTAACTTTTAACTCAAAACTCTTTAGAGCTGCTTTAATTTGGTTATCAAAACC
>NZ_SFBO01000095.1:0-26636 GCF_007095705.1 Microcystis sp. Msp_OC_L_20101000_S702 | reverse complement strand
CTTGAGTTCTGCTTCACTTTCAGATATTTCTATCTTATAAACTCCTGCCATATTTTTCCTTTAACTCTACTAATATGATATTCTAGCCTATCTGTAGTCACATTTTGGAGAATTGGTATTAAACGCTATCCTTGGGGAAATGGATGCGGATCACTGACAAATTCACCACATCTGTGCAGCGGTAAATTAGCTAGATATTCCCATAATCTAGCTTTTTCAGGGCGCTAAGAGCATGAAGACGGACGATTGCTTCCCCATCGGCTGCTAAAGTCAGCAAAATACTTTTATTATCCCGCTCTAATTCTCCTAAAGCGATCGCTAGAGACTGTTTAACTCCCGTATCAGTGAAGAGCGCCGGACGGGAGTGATAAAAATTACTGAGAATTTCCCCTGCTTGTTGGCGTAATTTCTGGCAGGTTTGCCGGCCGAGAATAGCGATAATTTCCCGACAAATTAGGACATTTTCGCTATATAAAGCCTTTTCTAGGTAATTTAAAGCTTCTCCATCCTCGATCCAGCCCAATGCTCGCACTACAGTTAATTTTAAACTATCGGGAGTTAAGGAAGATTGCAGCAGTGGATTTAAAGCTTTGGCTGAGGTTGCTGTGCCGATACGACCGAGAGCGATCGCCGTTTCTTGACAGATCTCGAGGTGGACATCGAATAACAGCGGTTGCAGATGGTTAAGTAAATCTGCTTGGGGATAATTCGTCCCTAGGTAACTACTAGCTTTAATTGCTTCCCGTCGCACCTCGATGGCCGGATCCTGTAAAGCATCGAGGATAATCGCAGTAATCTGGGGATGGTGAAAACTGCTTAAAGCTTCGATCGCCATCGACCGAATGGCGCTAGATTGATCCTTAACTACAGTTAAAAGCGGTTCGATAATTTCCGGCCGGCGAATTTGTGATAAAGCTTGTACGGCTAAAAAACGGGTATTAGAGTCGGACAGTAATTGTCCTAAACTAGAGATGGCAGAACTGCCGATATTAGCTAAAGCAGCCGCAGCCATTTGGCTGAGTTCCTCCTCCTCCGATCTTTGCAATAATTGACTGAGAGCGAGAATACAGGCTCGATCGTCAAATTGACTGAGAATTCTCGCCAGAAACCAGCGCATTTCCCCATCTTGTTCCTCGGATTCTAACAGGGCAATTAGAGGAGCGATCGCCGATTGACCGATTTGAGGAAATAGTTTCGCTATCTCCCATCGCTGTTGAAAATCGCATTTTTGTAAAGCTTCTAGGGCTAAATCGAGGATTTCATCGTTAATAATCGATTCAATCGCATCTTTTTGGTTTAAAAGTCGCTGTATGCTGGCGTTTACTGTCTCCCAGTCCTTTTTATTCAACGCTATCTGAGCTTTTTCTAGCAGAGCTTGCATCGTGAGAAATGGCCTCGATTTTCGTGCTACCTATCTCAAGAATGTCAGACTTTCTCGCTTTTGTCCTCTCTCATAATGCAAGAAACCGATAATAAATCTCCAAATTGTGCATCAGACATCAGTAGAGGGCGCATCAGCGATCGCACAGTAGGGACGACTATAACAAAGGGGTGTTTCCAAGTCGTGTTGTTCCAAAAATTCCCGATTACTTAAAATCCTAGCGGTTTCTCCCTCTCCCACCACCTGACCACGACTTAACACCACCGTGCGATCGCATAGTTCTAAAGCCAGATCGAGATCATGGGTGGCGATCACTTGGGTTTGGGGTAAAGTGGCCAACAGTTGTATTAATTGCCGACGGGACCGGGGGTCCAGTTGGGCGCTAGGTTCATCAAAAACTAAGACCTGCGGTAACATGGCTAAAACCCCCGCAATGGCCACCCGTTTTTTTTCACCCCCCGATAGATTCTGACTGTTTCTCTTACCGTAATGCTGGGAATCCAATCCCACCGCGTGTAAAGCATGATGACAGCGATGGTTTAAATCCTCTCCCCGAATTCCCTGATTCATCGGGCCAAAAGTCACATCTTCCCAGACAGTGGGCATAAATAGCTGATCGTCGGGGTTTTGGAAGACTAAACCGACAAAATTGCGGATATTTTCTAAATTCTCCGGTTTAACTTCGTAGGGACCGACGGTGATTCTCCCCGTTTGCGGCGGGAGAATACCGTTAAAATGCAGTAATAAGGTGGATTTTCCCGATCCATTGGCCCCGACCAAAGCGACCTTTTCCGTAGCTTCAATGGCTAAATTAATACCTTTTAACGCTTCTGTGCCGTCAGGATAGGTATAAACTAGGTTTTCAATAAAAATCGGGTTATGGTGCATGAAAAACGAGACTTTTACCTGAGTAGATGTACCATTTGACCCCAGAGGATCAGAATTACTATGGCAATTATAGCGAGATAATCTTTCAGCTTACTTTGGGGAACCTGTACAGAGGGCAAGGAACCGGTGTAACCCCTCGATAACATGGCTTGATAAATGCGATCACCACGTTCGTAGGTACGGACAAATAAAGCGCCGATCATGTGTCCCACTAGCAGCCGTTGCCATCGGGGACTACTCATTAAATTGCGCGCAATTGCTGCCCTTCGCATGGAATTAAATTCAGCGATCAAAACAGCTAGATAACGGTACATAGAAGCCAAAATTGCCACCAATAAAGGGGGAGTTTTCAGGGTAACTAATGCTTGCAACAGGTCGGGAATTGCTGTGGTTAAAACCAGAATATTGACCGTACAAAGACAGAGAAAAGCTTTAAAGGCCACACTGCTTAAAACCAGCAATCCCTCGCTAGTTATCCGCAAAAATCCCCAAGACCAAAGAATTTCGCCGCCATCACGAAAAAGAGTTCCCAATAAAACCACACCGATAAAGACAAATTCGATCGCTACTCTTCGTAAAAGTACAAGAATAGTCACCCGACTGATCAGAATTAAAATAATTAATCCTAATCCGTAAATCCCCCAAGTTTCCCAGCTACCATTCGGAGTTAAGGCTGTGGCAAAAACTAACAAAAGACTGACTAAAACCCGGGTATGGGGCGCAAGTTTCTGCCAAAAACCGCAATTTTGGCACTCATTTTCGCGAGAAAAAGTGGCAATGTGTAGCATTTATTCAGTTATCAGTTATCAGTTATCAGTTATTTAGGTATTTAGGGATTTAGGGAAATTTCAGCCAAATGCCGCACTACCCCACTACCCCACTTCTCGACTCCTATCTACTTATTCCTGATTTTGGGATTTTGGAATGATTAATTTACCGATACCCCAAGCGATGCCGAAAGTGGCAAGAGTTCCCAGAAAACCGGCGAGGGGAGTGGCCACACCTTCGGGAACACCTTTGAGGGCATAACCATCAAAAATTCGGGCGGAGGGTAATTGATTACCGAGGGCGTTAGGGTCTTCTTTCTTGCTAAATTGCAAGTCTTCCGCCACTCGATCGAGTCCGTCGGGATCGGGACTGGCAAAGGGAGAAAGAAAAACGGCGATAATTAGGGATAATACCAAGCCAATCAGAAAAAATTGGCTATTTCTGCGAATATTCATCGACTTAATTGGTTTATTGACGAGAAGCTTAGGAAGGAGAAACAAAAGTATTAACGGAATGGGGCGGATCGTAGAGAAGATCGGGACGGGTTCGCCAGATATAACCGACAGCGAAAACGGTAATCACCGCTTCCCCGATACCGATAAGGATATGCCAAGATAACATGGCCACAAGGGCGACTAAAGGCGGTACAGTCCCCGATAAAGCCAATTGCAGGGCGCAAGCTAACGCCGCCACCACCACACTTGTCCAAGCAGCCACGGCAACAGCGATCGCCATACTGCGCCAACGATGAAAACCGAAGGCTTTTCTAATCCCCAGATAGAGATAATAACCGCCAAACGTCCCGATCAGACCCATATTGACGATATTAGCCCCTAAAACCGTTAAACCACCATCTTGAAAAAATAAAGCTTGCACGATAAAAACCACCGCCATCACCAGAGAACCCGCCCAGGGACCGAGTAAAACCCCCGCGAGAGTCCCCCCTAACAAATGTCCGGAGGTTCCCCCCGGAATGGGAAAATTAATCATCTGGGCGGCAAAAATAAAGGCGGCACAAACTCCCATCAAAGGTACAGCCCGTTCAGCGTAGTGACCGCGCACTTTTTTGAGAGAAAAGCCAATCAGGACGACGGCAATTATCCAAGTAAATAGACTCACCGATGGACTCAAAAAGCCGTCGGGTATATGGAGGGCGAGATAAGGGGTCAGGAGAGGGTGAAACAAACCAACCCCTAGAAAATTAACAGACATTAAAATTCAGTCTCCTTGGCAATTTGGGTTAAAGATTTCCATAGAATTGCGTCGCTAGGACGGAAAAGTCCTCTCTTCTAGTAGATAACTAACCGCTTCATTTTACAATGCCCTCTCTGGGGATTTAAACCCTTTAGCTTCTTAAGAATTTCTGTTATTTTTCCGATCATCAGGGTTTAGCTATTAGCCAAAATCTCAATTATTCTCAAGCAGTCAAATTATTTAAATTATTATTAACTTTCGAGTTTTTTGTCGTTTTTATGCTAGGCATTAATCAGTGAGCAGTGAGCAGTTAGAAGAGGCTGGTGACTATTAACCACTGAGTTTTAAGTAACATTAAGCTAAACTGATCACTGATAACTGAAATGTCCCCCCCACATCTCCTCTACCTGCCACTTCCTAAGATAAATAAAGATGAATCAGCTTAAAACTGTTGCTTGATTCGGTGTACTAGCTGGTTTACTTGTCGCTATTGGCCATGGGATTGCTGGTGGGGGTGATGCTTTAATTGTAATTGGTTTAGAGGTCATCTAATGATAAGCTATCAGAGATAACTCCCTCTTTTTCGCTTTTTCTAGCTTGGTGTGAAACCGTGATCAACTCTGAAGAAAAAAGACCGACTTGGGACGAATACTTTTTAATGATCGCTAAATTAGCCGCCACCAGATCCACCTGTTTAGCTTTTCCCGTCGGTGCGGTAATTGTCAAAGATCGGCAGGTTTTAGCCACGGGGTACAATGGTTCCCCATCGGGAACGGTTCATTGTACTGCCCAGGGTTTTTGTTATCCCGGTTTGGGAACCTGTCGAGAATCCGGAGAAATTCCCTCTCGGGCAATTCATGCTGAAGCTAATGCGATCGCTCAAGCGGCTAAACACGGTATTTCTACCCAAGGAGCTAGTATCTATGTTACCTTAGAACCCTGTATTTCCTGTTTAAAACTAATTATTTCTTCGGGAATTAAGGAAGTTTTTTACGAAGCGGACTTTAATAGTGGGACAAAAGCTATTTTAAGGGATTCTTTTCTAGAAACGGGAATTATTAAGTATAAAAAGATTTATTTATCGGAAGAAATGGCTAGTCATGCGGCCTTATTTTTATTAAATCCCATTTCGATCGATCCCAGGTAGTTATCCTCAACGGCGACATCAATGACGACCCCGCAACTTTTCGAGTGGGATGAAAATAAGCGTCAGGCTAATATAGAAAAACACGGCATAGATTTCGCCGACCTGGAAGCGATTTTTAGGGGTCCAATAATTGAGCGCGTGGATACCCGTCAGAATTACGGCGAAATTCGAGTGATTCTAGTGGGTACAATCGATAATATCGTTTTGGTGGTGGTTTATACATGGCGTGGCTCGGTTCGTCGAATAATTAGTGCTAGGAGGGCCAACAACCGTGAACGAAGAACATATTACCAGAGTCACCCGCGAACAGTGGGCGAAGTTGAAAGGCAAAACGAACTGGGAGAAAGTTAAAGGGATGAGTGAGG
Organism: Microcystis sp. Msp_OC_L_20101000_S702; assembly: GCF_007095705.1. Classification (NCBI taxonomy): domain Bacteria; kingdom Bacillati; phylum Cyanobacteriota; class Cyanophyceae; order Chroococcales; family Microcystaceae; genus Microcystis; species Microcystis sp. Msp_OC_L_20101000_S702. Next base: position 20,893 of record NZ_SFBO01000095.1, on the reverse strand, counting down.
CGGAAATTGCCAAAAACGCCCTAGAAGACCCCGATAATCCCCCGCTGCCAGCTGATTTTTTCGATGAAGTTCTGGAATGCGCCCCGGGTTCCTTGAATCCCTAACCCTCCGATTAGTAACTGGATTTAGGGATTTTATCGGGGGCTGTATTAGCCTAGACTAACACAGCCCAAAGTTACCGTTTAAATGTCCAAATCCGTAAGATTTAAACGCGGTCCGTGGGTTTCGATAAATTCTCGCCGGGGGGCAACTCGATCGCCCATAAGAATGGTAAATAATTCCTCAGCTTTGGCTGCGTCTTCGATTTCCACCCGTTTTAAAGTGCGAGTTTCGGGATTCATGGTAGTATCCCAAAGTTGTTGGGGCATCATTTCTCCTAACCCTTTAAAACGTTGGATTGTGTAGTTAGCATTGGAGGGAAATTCCGCTATCTTTTGCTGTAATTCTCGATCGCTATAGCAGTAGGAATGATTTTTACCGCGTTCCAATTTATAGAGAGGAGGACAGGCGATATATACATAACCTTGATCAATTAAATTCTTCTGATAACGATAGAAGAAAGTTAACAACAAAGTTCGGATGTGGGCGCCATCCACATCAGCGTCAGTCATTAAAACAATGCGATGATAGCGCAATTGTGAGGGGTCGAAATCTTCTCCTTTAATTCCTAAACCGAGGGCGGTAATTAAGGATTGAATTTCCGTATTTTTGTAGATTTTAGCATCATCGGTTTTTTCGATATTGAGGATTTTTCCCCGCAGAGGTAGAATCGCTTGAAAACGACGATCGCGCCCCTGTTTGGCACTGTTATGGACGAAAACGCCGGAAGCAAGGGCAAAGTTATGGGTATGAGGAACCTCGATATCATAGACATCGAATCTTGTTTCTAATCGCTCGATCGCCACAACTCGATGATTGTAATTAGCCACCGCTTCTAAGGCTTTATTTTTATCACCATCAAAGTAGCGATCGCAGAAAGAATCAAATCGCAATATTGATTTATCCCGCGTCTGAAGCCGATATTTTTGATAAGCTTCCAAATCAATATAACCTCGTTCGATCTCAATTTGTTTTAAGGTCGCTAGGGTTTTTTGATAGTAAGTTTTATTCAAAGCATCACGACGTTTTGAACGAAATTCCCCTGTCCATTGTTCTTTAGTTTTCTCCCGTCGCCATGATAGTAAATCCTGATTTTGCCATTGTTGTTTGGCAGTTTCAGAATAAACTTGACGCTGTTCAGGATGGTCGATAAAGTATTGACGAACTTTATCCGCTTGTGCTTGGCGATTTGTCTGGTTACTCCAATATTGCTGTTGTGCTTGATAAAGTTGTTCGGCATTGTGTCGGCGGTATTCCTCATTCGTATCGTAGAAAGTGCGCCATTTTTCGGTCATGTAGGCTTTATATGCTGCTACTTCCCATTGTGCTTTGGCTTGTTCTGATAAAATTTGCCTTGTTTCTGGTTCTAACATTCGTTGACTCATCATCAAGCGAAATTCATCAGTCTGACGAAGTTGACGACATTTTTCGATCACTTCAGGACGATGTAAAGTTTTCTGAATGTGATAACGATGTAATTCCAAATGATCCTGAATGGATAATCTTTGAAGATTGGAGGGATTATTGTTCAGTTTATTGAAGTCTATGTGATGACAATGTTCTCCATCTTCGAGTTGATAAATTCCCTGCCAACGATTATACCAATCAGCGATCGCATGAGTGAACAACCAAGAATCGGAAGCGGGATTCCAGACCATTTCATAACCGTTAATGGTGATTCCGGGGTCACGAAGATCGGACAATTTCCGATACAAAGGCATTAAAGCATCTTCTGGAGTTAAAGCCGCAGCAGGTTTATAGCTACCATCTCTTAACAGGAAAAGATGGTCAGGAGTACAAATAATCGCTTCACCATGATCGAGAGTAATTTTAATTACTTCTGCGTCTTTTTTGGTGATGCGGGCATTAATAACTCGTTCAACCCCGATCGTGCCATTGTCGCGAATGGTATAACAAAAATGTTCCTTTCCTTGGGCTTGTTCGGTCACTAGCTGTTTAAAACTGAGGTTGCGTCCATCGACAAGGGCGATTTCTGTATCACCATGAAAACAACCGCCGGCGCTGTCACCTTCGACGATGTAAATTTCTGACTTTTCCGGGTCTCTTTCGCTACAATCAGCCAATTTACCCGGTAAAGGTGAGGATTCCAAGACCGATTTCCGTCGTACTAAGTCCCGGGCCCGTCGGGCTGCTTCCGCCGCTTTGTACGCTTGTACTGCTTTTTCGATAATCGTGTCGGCCACTTGGGGATTTTGTTCTAGGTATTCGTTGAGAGTTTCCCCCACCAGCGAATCGACGATACCCCGGACTTCGGTGTTACCTAATTTGGTCTTGGTTTGGCCCTCGAATTCCGGTTCGGGGACTTTTACGGAAATAACGGCGGTTAAACCCTCGCGGACGTTTTCCCCCGCTAGATTAGGCTCGTTTTCTTTAATTTTATTGCGTTTACGAGCGACATTATTTAAAGTACGAGTCAGAACTGCCTTTAATCCTTCTAGATGAGTTCCCCCGTCAATGGTGCGGATGTTATTAGCAAAACCGAGAATATTGTCGCTATAGGCATCTATACACCACTGAAAAGCCACTTCGATATTAATTCCCGTCTTTTCCCCCGATACATAGATAATATCTTTGTGCAGGGTTTCTTTTTCCCGACACATATAGGCGACGTATTCTTTAATACCCCCCTCATAACAATAGGTTTCGATGTGGGGTTCTTCGGGACGGTAATCGCTAAAGGTGATTTTAACACCAGCATTTAAGTAGGCTAGTTCTCGTAAACGTCCGGAGAGGGTACTGTAATCAAATTCGATGCCTTGGCTAAAAATTTCGGTATCCGGCAGGAAATTAACCCTAGTTCCCGTTTTTTCCTCTTGACTGGGACTGCTGACCAATTCTGTGACGGGGATACCTCTTTCGTAGCGTTGGGTATGTACTTTATGATCGCGCCAGACTGTCACATCGACCCATGCAGAAAGGGCATTAACGACGGAAATCCCGACTCCGTGTAACCCTCCCGACACTTTATAGCCACCACTGCCAAATTTACCGCCGGCATGAAGTATAGTGAGAACGGTTTCGAGGGCAGATTTACCCGTGGTGGGGTGGACATCGGTGGGAATACCCCGGCCATCGTCAGTGACGCTGACGGAACCATCGGCCTTGATATCCACTTCGATATGAGTACAGTAACCCGCTAGGGCCTCATCGATCGAGTTGTCCACCACTTCATAGACTAAATGATGTAGTCCCCGCGGCCCGGTCGTACCGATATACATCCCCGGCCGCTTCCTGACTGGTTCTAACCCTTCGAGAACTTGTATCTGTTCCGCGCCGTAGTTACTTGTCATAAAATTTCCCTAAAAAGGCTGTGATCCCTGATTGAACCTAAATGAATGGCAAAATCTTCAAAAATTGTAGCACATAAGGGTTAAAGACTGCTTAAATGCCTTTAGAGAGAATTTTTTATTAGGGTTGGGGTGTGGGGGGTGGGGAAGTGGGGTGTGGGGTTGGGGTGTGGGGAAGTGGGGAAGTGGAGAAGTGGGGAAATTGAACTAAAACCCCAAAACCCCAAAACCCCTAAATCCCTAAATCCCTATCTCCTGTCTCCTGTCTCCTGAATGCTGACTCCTGATCACTGCCAATTACTGATCAATAGTCTTTAAATAGGGTTGGCTGAATAAATCTAAAAACCTTGTTGGGTAAGACTTTTAGACCTTTTGGCCATCAAAAAGTAATGGTTCTGGGAGTGATCGGGGGAAAAATTCCTGGACTTTTTCCCTGAAAATTAGGTAATTGACCCCCTCAAAACCAGTAAAACCCCACACCCCACACCCCACACCCTGCCCCCAGGAAAAACTTTTTCAGCAGACCCTAAATAATGTCATCCTCAAATTTATAACCGACACCGACCACAGTTTTGATAAAGATAGGATTAGCAGGATCGGGTTCTACTTTTTTGCGTAAGCGTCGGATATGGGTATCTACTACCCTTTCATCGCCAAAAAAATCATTTCCCCAGAGATTATCGATTAATTGGGTGCGACTCCAGACGCGATTGGGATAACTGACAAAGGTAGCGAGTAGATTAAATTCTAAGGTGGTTAAATCGAGGGTTTCCTCTGGCATTCCCTCCAATTTACGAAGAGCAGAATGTTGATCTAAGTCGATAATAAAATGACGGCTGCGATGGAGTTGCTGGGGTTGACTATCGTGTCTTAAACTACGTCTTAATAAGGCTCTTACGCGAGCGGTTAATTCCCGGGGACTAAAGGGTTTGACCATATAATCATCGGCTCCCGTAGATAGACCGATAATGCGATCAATTTCTTCTCCCCTAGCGGTTAACATTAAAATATAGGGGTCTTTTGTCCCCGGTTTTTGGCGAATTCTAGCACACAATTCCAGTCCGTCTAATTCCGGTAACATTAAATCTAAAATAACTAAGTCTGGTTGCTTTTGATAAAATAGTTCTAGTCCTACCCTACCATTATAAGCCAGATGACAAGTAAAGGACTCCCGCTCTAAAGTTTGCTGAATCAAATGGGCGATTTCAATTTCATCTTCGATAATAACGATATCCATACAAGGGAAAAAGTTTACAAATATCTAGGCAGATTTTAACATATTAAGGGCCGATTCAAGTCTGAATTGCATCACTATCTGATCTACCTTTATAGAATACCTCATTCGGGGTCTGATAGTCAAGACATTTTCGAGGACGATTGTTAATCAAGTTGAAGCAGCAGCGATTGCTTTCTATCATCAGCAAACTGATTGGCCAGTAGTGCAAACTCTGGTCTGTGATCATGCTCCCCAATTCAAATTACTGACTGATAATATTACTTTGTGTTGGGTACATGAGGAACGACATTATAAGAAGTTGACTCCTTATGTTGCTTGTCACCAAAAAGCTCTTGATCAATTGCTGGATGATTTCTGGGATTACTACCGAGACTTGCTGGCTTACAAAGATGCACCCAGTCAACAGATGGCAGCAAAACTCCGATCTGAGTTTTGGAAACTTTTCGATACTCAAAGCGGTTATCAACAGTTGAATGAGCAAAAACAATTAACACTGCTGAAAATTTCGGAGTTGCTTTTAGTCTTAGAGCATCCCGAATTGCCCTTGCATAATAATCCGGCGGAGTTAGCTGCTAGGACGATGGTGCAGCGACGTAATATTAGTTAGGGACTTGCGCTTTGATAATGTGCCATCTGGCTGGTCTGGTTCTTCTACAGAGCGATTTTCTGGCTGGGATATTATTCCTACGCAAGTCCCTTATGCTACTCAAACTCTGACAGGGGACTCAGGCTTGGGATACTTTTATGTCCCTTGTTGCTACTACTCGGAAATTAGGAATCAGCTTTTTTGAGTATGTTCGTGACCGCATTTCTCAACTTGGTAATATTCCCTCTTTGGCAACTATTATTCGTGAGCAGTCTTCTCTCAATCACCTTGCTTGTTCATGAATACCAGAATAACTCCTGACCCCGATATATTGAGGGGATACGGGAGATCGAACCCAAAATCTATCTTCAATTTAATTATAACCAGCTACCTAGCCAAAAATTTGGTTAGGTATTTTTTTAGTAAACTATCATAACTTCTACTGTTTCTCCTGCTTGTATAGTAGTTTTACCCTGGGGAATTATGACCAAAGCATTAGTACCCGCTAAATTAATTAAATTAGCTGAATTGTGTTGTCCAGAAGCGAGTTGAAATTGATAGACTCCCTCGATAATTTCTATTTTTCCCCAGAGATAAACTTCTCTTTGTCCCTTAGATTTGAGAGTATCGCGGGTGATAACTCGCAGAAATTTGTTCTGATAATCTGTCAATCCTGATAATTTTTTAATGGCCATTTGTACGAAGCGCCAACAGGAAACTAAAGCAGAGACGGGATTACCGGGGATACCAAAGTAAATACAACCGTTAGGAAAAGTAGCAAAGGTTAAGGGTTTACCCGGTTGAATAGCAACGCTGCGAATTAGAATTTTTCCCCCTAATTCCTCTAAAATTCCCTCAATATAATCGTAATCTCCCACGGAAACACCGCCGGTGGAAAGGACGATAGCACTAGAATTAATGGCTTTTCTGATAGTTTCTCTGAGAAGTTCGGGATTATCTTTGATTATACCTAAAGGTCTAGGAATTGCCCCTAAACTGGTGATAAATGCCGTTAAAGCGTAGCGATTTGAGTCAATAATTTGACCTTTTTGGAGGGTTTCATCGGGATTAATTAATTCATCTCCCGTGGAGAAAATTGCCACTTTCGGACGGGAAAAAACTGTTAATTCGGTAGCTTGTGCCGTGGCTAAAACTGCTATTTCTGGAGAATTAAGGGCAATACCGGCTTTTAATAAGGCATTTCCTGCTTGATAGAATGTGCCGCGTTGACGCACGAAAAGACCTATTTTTTCGGGAGGGATAAGAATCGCCACCCGCTCCCCTTTTTGTTGAGTATTTTCCTGCATAATAATCGTATCACTGCCGGCGGGTAACATCGCTCCTGTAAATATTCGGGCTGTTTCTCCCGGTTGAATAATTTTTTCGGGGACTTTGCCGGCGGGAATTTCGGCGATAATCTTTAGAGTAACGGGATTTTCTGGGTTAGTGTCTTTAACATCTTCGTAACGGACAGCATAGCCATCCATTGCGGAATTATCCCAATAGGGAAAGTCTAAATCACTGCTGATATCTTCGGCTAAAATGCGCCCAAAAGCTGCCTCTAGAGAAACTTTTTCTGTTTGCTTTTGGGGTTGAATTTGAGTTAAAATTATAGATTCTGCTTCTTTGACTGAGTACATGGATTAAAAAAATGAACCGATTAGCTAGATTAAGGGTGGAAGATATACAAGCTTGGATTGGGGAAGTGCATTTATTGGATAGGAAGGGTCAGACTCCCTATTATATACCGGTTTTGAACCGAGTTAATCCCGAGGTTTTCGCTCTTCAGATTCACTGTTTTGAGGGGGAGATTTTGTCTTGGGGAGATGAAACTGTAACTTTTCCTTTGATGAGTGTGATTAAACCTTTTTTGTTATTATATCTTTTAAACCATTTAGGGGAAGATGCTGTTTTTCGTCGCGTGGGAAAACAAGCTTCTAGTTATCCTTTTAATTCTTTAACTCAACTGCAAGAGGATAGCGGTTTTCCCCGTAATCCTCTGATTAACAGTGGTGCGATCGCTTTGGCGGATTTATTAGGAGGGGAAACGCCAGAATCTCGCTGTGAAAATTTGCTTTTATGGTTAAATAAAATGGGTAATTGTCAATTATTTCTTGATCGCTCTGTGCTTGAGTCTGTTCACTCTTATCCTAATGTTCACAATCAAGCTCTAAGCTTAGAATTAGAAAAAAATGGTTATATCAGTCATCGTTACTTAGCTCTGGAAACCTACAATCGAATCTGTTGTTTATCTGGAAAAATTGCCGATCTTACTAATTTAGGTAAGTTAATTTTAGCTGCTCCTTTTGGCAAAATTATTCTAGAAATTATGACTAATTGTGGACTCTATGAAGCTTCCGAAAAATTTGCTATTGAGGTGGGTTTTCCCACTAAATCGGGAGTTAGTGGAGCTTTATTATCTATTCTGTCAGACGAGGGAGTTATTGCTTGTTATAGTCCTCTGTTAAATGAGCAAGGTAATTCAGTTTTAGGTCTGGATTTATTAACAAAATTAAGTAATTTTTTCAAGGAAATTTAAGCCATGAAAACAAGATTGAACTTTTCAAAAAAACACCGATTCTATTTAGTAATTATCTTGCTGATATTTATGGCTTTATGCGTCACCAGTTTATTTTTTCCCCTACCAGAATCCCTCAACTATGATGAAGGTTATCATTATGAAAGTGGAGTAGAAATTCTCAGAGGTACGGCAGCGAAACGGGGCGATGAAGATATTTACCATCGCAATATTATGCCAGCTTCAGCACTGCATCCCCTAGTTGATCAAACAATACAAAATATTTTTCCTATCTCTAAAGATATAAACTTAGAAAATAAGTTTTTTGGACGGTTTGCTACGATTATTATCTCAGTAATTTTAGCCATATATGTTTTTATCTGGTCAAAACAACTCTATGGAGTGTTAGCAGGATTTTTAGCCTTAATTCTCTATGTTCTCGATCCTAATATTATCGGAAATTCACGGATAATTACTCAAGATTTATTCGGAGCAGCTTCAATTTTTATTGCCATTTACTATTTCTGGTTTTTCCTAAGATTTGGTAGCAGAAAAAATCTGGTTTTAAGTATATTAACTTTTGGAATTGCCCAGATTTGCCGCTTAACAGCCATTTATTTAGTTCCCATTTATATAATTTTAGGTCTTGGTTTTTACCATCGGGAAATTATTCAATCTATTCAAACCAAAAATATTCCCGTAATTCAACGGGTAATTAAGCGCAGTATCTTCTATATACTAGCTCTGATTTTATCAACAATATTAATCATAAATATTGGTTATTCTTTTGAGAGAAGTGGCACTCAATTGCAGAATTATCAATTTCTCAGTCATAGTTTTAAGCAACTGCAAACCTATCCTGTCTTAAAATCTTTGTCGATTCCTATTCCCGCTGCTTATTTGCAAGCATTAGACTTCGGTAAGTATAAACAAGAAACAGGTTTTGGTAGTGGAATGCCCTATCTTTTGGGACAGTTAGGATTTATAGTTGATCCAGTACAAGGATTTAAAATTAAGGGATTTCCCCAATATTTTCTGATCACTTTTCTCTATAAAGTACCGATAGCTACCCAAATATTTATCTGGTTGGGATTTATCAGTTTATTTCTCTGGAGAAAACAGTTAAATTTTTGGCAGAATGAAGCTTTTTTGATTATTCCCAGTCTATTATATTTCATCTTAATGAGTTTTAACACTGCTCAAATAGGTATTAGATATATTTTAATGATTTTCCCCTTTTTATTTGTCTTTGCTAGTCGGATTGTTACCGGTTGGCCAGCTTATAAAAGACCCTATCGCATTTTAATTATTGTCCTGACCCTTTACTTACTAATTTCCAATCTCTCCTATTTTCCCCATTATATTTCCTATTTTAACGAATTAGTTATTGATCGCAAAATGAGCTATCAAGTTCTGGTCGATTCTAATTTAGATTGGGGACAAAATAAAAATTATCTGCAAGACTATCTCCAAAAACATCCCAACGCTCTCTTTATTCGTTATGACGGAGATAATAAACTTAATTTAGTCATCGAGAATCAAAAAGTTGCACCCTCACAGGTTTCTCTCGATAATCCGATTAATTTACTGGTGATAGAAGCTAATCAATTAATCGGTATTACCACCGATTCTAACCATTTTTACTGGCTGCGTTCTAGTCGTCAACCTATTGATCATCTTGCTTATAGTTACCTAATTTTCAAGATTTCCTCTCAAGACGCAGCCAATATTTTTGGTAAAAACTAGAAACTGTTCACCAATACTTTTTCTGATTTTTCTTGCCAAGTACCATGAAAAATGGGAGGGATAACACTGGGTAATTGCAGACAGCAAAGGGGTTCTTTTTCTAACTGCTGACTATCATAGATTCTCCCTTGGCTGCTGTGATTATTGCCGTCGTAAACCACGACGATTAACCATTCCGTTTCTGGAGATAAACCATCGCAGACAAAAATCGGTTCACTTCCATAACAGTTATTTTCTAGATAAGCAATAGTTAACTTACCCGTGGAGTGATTAGAGTTCTTAAGTACAGGGTGAGAGCATATCAAACGCTATTGACAATTGGCCAATTTTGTGATCCGCTTGCTGTGTGAGCATTTCAAGTGATACCAGTCAATTAGAATAGTTACGAAATCGACCAAATGGGTCGATTTTTGCTTAACAATTGAGATGGCAAATTCTGGCTCTTCGGTTTTAGCGATTTTTGTCAATTATTTTCGATCTAGAGCGAACTAATCAATTAAATCCCTTGCCAGATAAGGATTTAGTCGATTTATGCCCCCCTATCGAACCATACCAAGTAACGAAGAGCCCAAATTCTCCTTGAATATGCCTAAATCGCACTCTGGGTAAGCAACTCACATAAAGTTCATTTTGTCAAGGATTGTTAAGATGCGTTTACCCTGATAATTCCAGTGATCAATTGGCTATCCTGATCATCTCTGGTGATTTTCCCGCAGCATAAATATCCCACATTGTCCGATAAGCTTTTTCTAAATTGCGGGTAAAACGAAGGGTCTCAAATAACGGATAAGTAAGACGATTTTGTGCTAGTTTCTGTTTAATTTCGTGCAATTTATCAGGAGATTTTGCTAAATTAATCGCTAAATTTTTATACTCCTCTAAATTCTTAGTAATTAATTCAGGTAGGCCAATAGCTGTCAGTAAACTAGCACCAACACGGGAAGGAAAAGTTGCACCTGGACAAGTTATAATCGGTAAACCTGCCCATAAAGCATCACTCCCAGTCGTATGAGCATTATAGTATAAAGTATCAAGAAATAAATCAGCTAGTTGATGCCGCGCCAAATGTTCCGACTTAGGTTCGAGATGGGCAAAAATTAAGCGATCGCCTTCAATTCCTCGCGCTTTTGCTTCCCGACGTAGATTTGCTTCAGCTTCAGCTACTCTCGAAAATAACCATAATACACTACCGGGAACATTGGCCAAAATTTGCATCCATACAGTGAATATTTGCGGCTCAATTTTATAGGTATGGTTGAAACAACAAAAGACAAAACCCGATTCAGGAAGACCATAATGGGAACGAGTAACAGGTTTAGATGATATAATTTGTTGATAATCATTAGCCTGATAACTATCCGGTAAAATTACCAATTTTTCGGTAAAATTATCAGCAGACTCTGGTGGTGTAACTATGGCATCACCAATAATATAGTCGATAAAATCTGCTCCCATTGTCCCCGGATAAACCAAATAATTAACTTGAATCGGTGCCGGTTTTAAAGCCAATATTTGTGTCCGTGCCTTATCAATATATCCCATCAAATCAACTAAAATATGCACCCCATCATGAAAAATCCGTTGTGCAGACTCCGTAATTGATAAAGTAGCAATATCATAAAAGCGATCGCAATCATTAGCAATGCGATGACGATACTCACTACCATCATCAGGACCATAGGAATAGGCAATTATTTCAAAGTTATTGCGATCATGTAAACCAAAGACACTTTGCATCAAATGACTGGTAGGATGATTACGAAAATCATGGCATAAATAACCTATTTTTAATCGTCCAGATCGGGTGCGGGAATGGTTAAAGTTGAGGGGTTTAGTAATCAATGCTAATTGTCTTTTAATTTCTTGAGCATAGTTAGAAGCTACTTTTAACTGTTGAGTAGCAGACCAAGGTTTATATAAGCTATCAAAGGGAGTTACTGCGGTAGTTTTTCTCTCTTGTAACTGTTTTTCTGTTAATTGCCAAAGTTGAATTAAATCAGCTTCTCTTGTGTCCCAATTACAAGTCATTTCCTTCATAGAAAATAAGCAAGCAAAAGCCTCTGGGGAATTAGATTGAATGGCTAAAGCTTGCTTAAATACGCTCATAGCTGCTTCTACTTTGTCCTGTCTTCCTAACGCTAAAGCTAAACTATTGTAAGCTTTAATGTATTTAGGATTAAGCTTAATTGCTGTTTGGAAATAAGCGATCGCTTCTTCAATTTTTCCCTGTAGTTGTAACACATTTCCTAAATTAAAGTGTGCTTCTGGATAATTAGGGTTTTTCCTGATTGCTTCTTGAAAATTGACCACAGCATCCCCTAACTTATCCTGCATTTGTAAGACTAAACCTAAATTATTATCAGCAAAAGCATAGTTTTGATTGCTACGAATAGCTTGGTTAAAGCAAATAATCGCCTCGTCTAAATCTCCCTTGCTAACTGCTATTATTCCTAAATTATTGTGGCTTTCTGCATAATTAGGATTAATCAATAAAGCTTGCTTATAAGCCAAAATAGCTTGATCAATTTGTCCTAAACTATCCATGATCACCCCCAACTGATGCCAAGCGGCTGCATATTGGGGAGATTGATTAATTAATTGTTGATAGAGAGCGATCGCTTCTTCAAGCTTAAGCTGTTTTTGCAAGGTGTATGCTTGCTGATAAAGGGTATCTGCTGGGGAAGTATCAGGCTGATTATTTGCTATATTTCCTCCAACTAAAGGAGAAATAGGATCAAGAGTAATAATTTTACTGATGTCATCATTTTGGAATCCTAAAGCTTGGGGACGTTTAACTCCTTCTAAGACTTGTATATCATAAAGTTCAGTCACTTCACCTTCTAAACGTATCCAGTGAACAACTTCACCTGTTTTCAAGTCAATAATTAGCAGACCACAGCGAGGATCTGCTTCTTTAGCCATTAAATTATCATCTAAGATTAACCCCGAAAAAGTCTTATCTCCCCCACGACTTTTAGATAATCCAACAATGGCATAATTTCCGACAAATGCTAAACCGCGCAGAAAACCAGGACAAAAAGTAACAGGCTCAAAAATGCCTTTGTCTTGATCAATATAACCAAAGTAACCCGTACCCGCATTTAATAACCATAACTTACCCTGATAAAATCGGGGAGAATGAGGCATAGATAAACCAGTAGCAATTACTTCATTAGACTGAATATCAATGACACAACCGCCAGTTTGTCTTCTGTCTCTCCACCCATCCACCACATCTGATTGACTACAAGCGGTAACATAACGTGCCTTCCCATCTACCAAAGCTAAACCATTGAGATGACAACGATCTTCATTGACTAAAGCGGAAATAAACGATGGTTTCCATAGGGGAATACAACTATGGCGATCGCTGACTGTCGCCAGACAATTTAACATCGTACTGATAAATATAATTCTTTCAGAGAGATTTTCTATTGCCAAATCGTGAATATCTAAATCCCCAGTAGTATAACTAATGCGGGGGATATAAAGTTTATCGTAACCATTATAAAGCTGTTCGGATGATAGCACATTATCTAGTTGCCAGATTTGATAGCGGGAACTAAGATAAATCCTTTCTGGGGTAGTATATAAACCCATGGCGCGGTCAAATATCCGCTCAAATCCCGACATCCCCCTGTGGGGGTTAACTCCTAAAAACATCAGTCGAGAACTTTGATAGGTAGTAAAAGCCAGACTAATCTGCTGAGACTCTAACCAATCAATGAAATTACGGGAAGCAATTATCTCTACGGGAATAGATTGATTAGTATTGGGAGTTGATTGATTCATCGGTTGTCTAGTCCAAATCTAAAGCAAATTTTATTTTTACATAAGTAGGTAGGCGTTAAAAATTATCAGATGCCCCCCTTATTAAGGGGGGATTAAGGGGGGACTAAGGGGGGATCGGCACCCCCCTTATCAAGGGGGATCCCCCCGCCTTCGGCTTCCCCCCTTATCAAGGGGGGCTAGGGGGGATCGAACCTAAAATCCATTTTTAATTTAATTATAACCAGCTACTTATCGTAGGGTGTGAAGCGCGATAGCGTAACGCACCGATTTAATGATAGAGGTGGTGCGTTACGGCGGCTTGTTAATTTTGGTTTTTTGACGGAATTGATAGCCGACTAACGCACCCTACACCTAAATTAGGTGTGTCAGTCCACTACGATTTATGTTTTTGTTTGAGCGCGATCGTTTATAATCAAAATATGGATAGAAAATCTACCTTTTCACCGATAGGTTATTGTCCGAATGCTTCGCCCCTACAGGACGCGGGCCGATGAAGACGCAAGGTTTTGAACGACGATTCTCTCAAAATCTTGCACCTGTTTCGCGAGAAAAGCCCCAAAACCTTTACTTTGCCTACATTTCAAATTTATTCAGCAAACCCTATTTTGGGGTAAAAGAAAAATGCGTAAACAGACCATTCAATATACATCATCTTTAGATGCTTTGATTGCTGTTGCCAAGCGACTTAGCGTTTATGAGAATCAACATAAAATGGATTCCGAAGATTTTTATAACCAATACAATCAGGGAACATTATCAGATGATATAATATTTATAGAATGGGCAAACGATTATCGTCATTACCTTGCTTTGCGTCAAGAATTAGAACAAATATTAAATCATGCTGCTTAAACTTTTATCTGATTACCTCAATCAAGTAGAGCAAGCAATTGTGCAGCCAGTAGGGTGTGTTAGCGATAGCGTAACGCACCAATTTAATGATAGAGGTGGTGCGTTACGGCGGATTGTTAATTTTGGTTTTTTGACCGAATTGATAGCCGCAAATACGCACCCTACTGGATTGTTTAAACTGGATTGTTTCAACTGCGACCTCTTCCCATGATTGATGTCCTCAGCCAGTAGGGTGTGAAGCGCGATAGCGTAACGCACCAATTTAATGATAGAGGTGGTGCGTTACGGCGGCTTGTTAATTTTGGTTTTTTGACGGAATTGATAGCCGCCTAACGCCCCCTACGCCTACTTAATTAAACAAAGAAATTACCCACTGGAATGCTCCCTAAAGCAGGTAAAGTACCAGTAAATCCGGTGATATTTATTAATAAATCATTGCTGGATTGGAAGCCATCTGTGCTATCATTAATAACGAGGTAAGTTCCAGCGATCGCACCAGTTGTTACTTGCACTAAGGCGGCACTATTAACCGCTAATTCTTGATTACCTGTAGTGGCTCCATTGGCATCAGTAAATACCTGATTGACTAAATTCTGTAAAGTGGTGACAGTGCTATTAGCAGCACGACTGAAACTACTAGGCGCACTCGTGGCAGTTCCACCTTGAGTTAATAAGTCAATTTTATCACTATTGATGGCAAAATCTGTGATACGATCGCTTGTTGATATGGTAGATTGGCCAAATTGGAAGATGAAAGTATCTGCACCTAAACCACCGGTTAAGGTATCAATTCCCGCACGTCCATTGATTTGATTATTGCCACTATTTCCGGTGATTTTATTGTTACCAGCGTTACCTGTACCATTAATATTATTAGTGCCAATTAGTCTGAGGTTTTCCACATTGTTGGGTAAGGTGCGAGTAATTGCGCTTTGTAGGGTGTCAGTAATAATTACCTGTCCAATTGCTTCGTCGGGATTAACGGTAGCATTAACCGGATTGGAGAGGGTGACGGTGAAGACTTCATCAGGTTCATTGAGGTTATCATTGAGGATGGGAATGCTAATAGTAGCGGTGGAAGTATTAGGTGCAATGGTGATAGTTCCGGTTTTGCTAGTGTAATCTACATTGGCGGTAGCGTTAATGGGTGCAGTGGTATAGTTGAAGGTAATTGGTTGCGGATTGGGATTATCAACCGTGACGGTGAGGATGGCATTATTATCTTTACCTTCCACTACGGTGATGTCGTTGATGGAGAGTTGCGAGGTGACACTGGTATCATCATTGGTAATTGTCCCCGTGGCTGCGTTAGGAGTACCTACTGTATAACCTGTCCCCGCAGCGAGGGTTAAAATGACAGTTTCATCACTTTCTACTATTGTGTCAGCAGTGGAATCAACGGTTACGGTAGCAATCGCAGAATTAGCCTCGAAGGTGACACTGGTAGGAAGCAAAGTGTAATCGGTTCCGTTGGTTGCTGTCCCACCAATACTATAGTTAACAGTTAAGGGGTTAGTTGTATCTCCTGTACGAATGAAGATATAGATGAGATTACTTGTCCCGTCTTCAGTAACACTACTAGGAGAAATCGCAAGAGTAATACTAGGAAGTATGAGATCATCATTCGTAATTGTCCCCGTAACTGGAGTAGTCGTACCTATCGTATAATCAGTCCCCGCAGTGAGGGTTAAAGCGACGGTTTCATCCGCTTCAACAGTAGTATCAGCAGTCGGGTCAACTGTTACAGTCGCAGTTGTAGAATTAGCAGCAAAGGTGACACTGGTGGGGATAGAAGTGTAATCGGTTCCGTTGGTTGCTGTCCCACCAATACTATAGTTAACCGTTAAAGCATTACTTGTTACTCCGGTACGAGTGAAGATGTAGATGAGATTACTTGTCCCGTCTTCAGTAACACTACTAGGAGAAACCGCAAGAGTCACACTGGTATCGTCATTGAGAATTGTTCCCTGTCCCTGATTATCGGCTAAGGTGACGTTACGACCATTGGTTTGTAAATTACTCAGATTAACGAAGAAAGTCTCGTTACTTTCGACTTTAGTATCGCCATTGACAGCAACAGTAATCGTCTTAGAAGTCTCACCAGCATTGAAGATTAAGGGAGTAGCAGCAATCGCCGTATAATCGTTATCTGTTGTCGTAGCTGTACCGTCTGCGGTGGCGTAATTAACCGTTACTGCTGTATCAACTGCATTAGAAAGAGTGACAGTAAATACTGCATTAGTTGTCCCGCTATTTCCTTCGGTAATTGTGACATCAGTAATCGCAATCGATGCGCTGTCATCGTTATTAATCGTTCCCTGACCTTGATTATCAGCTAGGGTGACGTTACTGCCATTGGCTTGTAAATTGCTGAGATTGAGGAAAAATGTCTCATTGAGTTCAACTTGGTTATCGCCATTAACTGGAACTGTAATCGTTTTAG
The DNA here is from genome assembly GCF_007095705.1 of Microcystis sp. Msp_OC_L_20101000_S702. NCBI lineage: Bacteria > Bacillati > Cyanobacteriota > Cyanophyceae > Chroococcales > Microcystaceae > Microcystis > Microcystis sp. Msp_OC_L_20101000_S702. Next base: position 4,312 of record NZ_SFBO01000095.1, on the reverse strand, counting down.
AAGTTTCTCCCGGATTGAAGGTTAAGGTGGTGGTAGGAATAGCAGTGTAATCGGTTCCGGCGGTGGCTGTACCGTTAGCGGTGGCATAATCGACGCTCACAACGGTACTGGCAGCACTAGAAAGGCTCACGGTAAAGACCGCGTTAGTGGTGCCGCTATTGCCTTCGGTAACGGTGACATCGTTGATAGTAAGAGAAATCGGGGGTTGAGAAACATCGGTAATGGTAACGGTGGCGGTGGTGGGGGTGGGGTCGGCATTGAGGAAGATTGAGACGTTGTTGCCGTATCGGTTCGCTGTTGCCAAGTCGGATTGGCCGTCGCCGTTGAAGTCCCCTACCGTCACAGAAAAGGGACTAATCCCCACGGAAAAGTTGGTGGCAGTGCCAAAACTGCCCGTGCCGGTTCCTAATAGCACTGAGACGTTGTAGCCGTTGCGGTTCGCCACAGCCAAATCGGATTGGCCGTCGCCGTTGAAGTCCCCTACCGTCACGGAAAGGGGTTGACTCCCCACGGAAAAGTTAGTGGGCGTGCCAAAACTGCCCGTGCCGGTTCCCAATAGCACTGAGACGTTGTTGTTGTCACGGTTCGTCACAGCCAAGTCAGATTTGCCGTCGCCGTTGAAGTCCCCTACGGTCACGGAATAGGGAACAGCCCCCACGGAAAAGTTAGTGGGCGTGCCAAAACTGCCCGTGCCGGTTCCTAATAGCACCGATACGTTGTTGCTACCAGCGTTCGCCGTTGCCAAATCGGATTTGCCGTCGCCGTTGAAGTCCCCTACCGTCACGGAAAGGGGATTAATCCCCACAGAAAAGTTAGTGGCGGGTCCAAAACTGCCCGTGCCAGTTCCTAATAGCACTGAGACGTTGTTGCCGAAAATGTTCGCCGTAGCCAAATCGGATTTGCCGTCGCCGTTGAAGTCCCCTACTGTCACGGAACGGGGAAAACTACCCACGGAAAAGTTAGTGGCAGTACCAAAACTGCCCGTGCCGGTTCCTAATAGCGCTGAGACGTTGCTGCTGTTAACGTTCGCCACAGCCAAATCGGATTTGCCGTCACCGTTGAAGTCCCCTACCGTCACGGAATTGGGATAACTCGCCATCCCCACGGAAAAGTTGGTGGCGGGTCCAAAACTGCCCGTGCCGGTTCCTAATAGCACTGAGACGTTGCTGCCATTATAGTTCGCCACAGCCAAATCGGATTTGCCGTCGCCGTTGAAGTCCCCTACCGTCACGGAAGTGGGACGATTCCCCACGGAAAAGTTAGTAGCAGGATTAAAGCTGGCGCTAGAGTTAGCACCGAGGATGTAGTCTCCCCCCGATGTCAGGTTGACTTTGACGGTTTCGTTGGGGTCACTTACCGCATCGGATACGGCGACCACGTTGAGGGTAGCGGTGGTGGCTCCGGCGGCGATGGTGAAGGTGTTGGCGGTTACTGCGGTGATATTTGTGCCAGCAGTGAGGGAATAGTCGGCGAGAATGGTGGCGGTAGTGCCGGTGGTGTTGAAGTTGACCACTATCCCACCCGTGGGCGCGGGGGTGTCTAGGCTGATGATAAAGGTGCCGACGGTTCCCCCTTCTACCGGGTTGGTGCCGGGGGCGATGGTGATTTTGGGGGTGGTATTGAGGATGACTGAGACGTTGTTGCTGTTAAAGTTCGCCGTTGTCAAGTCAGATTTGCCATCGCCGTTGAAGTCTCCTACCGTCACGGAAAAGGGACGACTCCCCACGGAAAAGTCAGTGGCGGTGCCAAAACTGCCTGTACCGGTTCCTAATAGCACTGATACGTTGTTGCCAACGTTCCCCGTAGCCAAATCGGATTTGCCATCGCCGTTGAAGTCTCCTACCGTCACGGAAGTGGGACGACTCCCCACGGAAAAGTTAGTGGCGGGTCCGAAACTACCCGTGCCGGTTCCTAATAGCACCGATACGCTGTTGCCCAAATAGTTCGCCGTTGCCAAATCGGATTTGCCGTCGCCGTTGAAGTCCCCTATTGTTACGGAACCGGGAGTAATCCCCACGGAAAAGTTAGTGGCGGTGCCAAAACTGCCCGTGCCGGTTCCTAATAACACTGAGACGTAGCTGCTGTTAGCGTTCGCCACAGCCAAGTCAGATTTGCCGTCGCCGTTGAAGTCCCCTACTGTCACGGAACGGGGAAAACTACCCACGGAAAAGTTGGTGGCGGTGCCGAAACTGCCCGTGCCGGTTCCTAATAGCACTGAGACGTTGTTGCTGTTCAAGTTCGCCACAGCCAAATCCAATTTGCCGTCGCCGTTGAAGTCCCCTACCGTCACGGAATAGGGACCAGCCCCCACGGAAAAGTTGGTGGCAGTGCCAAAACTGCCCGTGCCGGTTCCCAATAGCACTGAGACGTTGTTGCCACCACGGTTCGCCACAGCCAAATCGGATTTGCCGTCGCCGTTGAAGTCTCCTACCGTCACGGAAAAGGGACGACTCCCCACGGAAAAGTCAGTGGCGGTGCCAAAACTGCCTGTACCGGTTCCTAATAGCACTGAGACGGTGCTGCTGAAATCGTTCGCCACAGCCAAATCGGATTTGCCGTCGCCGTTGAAGTCCCCTACCGTCACGGAAATGGGAATAATCCCCACGGTAAAGTTAGTAGGGGTACCAAAGGCCATTTCCACACTAATCGCTTGCCCATCAACGGTAATAGTCGCCGCGTCATTTTCCTCTCGTATCGCCGCGATTTCCGCCTCCGTCAGGCTTTCTCCCCGCACCAGCGCCGAAAATAACTGCCCCTCATCCCCCGGGGTATCGCTGCTGTTGATTTGCGCGTCGATAAAATGCCCAATTTCTTCTAATAACACCGCGCTGAGGGTGGTAGCGTCCCCCGAATCAATCAGGGTTTGAGAGATATAAATCTTATTAATACTGCTGGAATATGCGCCGAAAATCCCTGAATTGCCAAGGTTTTTAACTGTAATAGGGGGAAGTTGACTAAAATCTCGACTTTGCCACTGCTGTCGTAATTGCGTCGCTTTAACCACATCATAGTTTGTGCCAAAAGCAGTTTCTAAATTTGCCCAAAAGTCATCAGATTGAGCGAAATCGAACAAAATATCGTAAACAGCAGGAAGGCTCGGCAACAGGGTAGAAGTCATGACATTGAACGCAAAAGACGACTGGTGCTATTTTATGCAAAAAATCGCCAATCTTTCAAGGGTGCTATGACAAAAATTAACATTTATACAAGAAAACGGGTTTCTAAATAGGCGTTTGCAGAAACCCGTTTTCTAAAGAAGTTCTAGGATTGGATTCTTGCGAAAGACTGCTTAAATTCTGGTAGATAGTACCGAAACTTTATTCAGGTATTGTTCCACATCTAAAGGAACTTCACCTAAGCGAGCTTGCAAAACTGTTTTGACAAAATCACGAGCATTTTCTAACGCGCCAATTTCCTTACCAATTTCCTTGCCAATTTCCTTACCGCGTTCCATTCCTCGTAACTCCATATTACTCATTAAAGGCATGGTTTTTTCCTCCTCAAATTGTTTAATTTTACTCTCTAAACTTGACTGTAATTCAGGGGATAAAGTCATCATATTGTCGATGATTTCAAACAGTTTAATTATCTGTTCCCTCTCGAACTCCTTTTCATACAATCCCCTGATTAACTTCCACTTCCACTGTTCCCGTTGTGGCAGCTTCCCAGTAGTCGCTTTTGTTTTCAGGTGTGCCATGACGATTATAGCAAAGGGATTGCTACTTGCTTCCAATTAGTCACTGATAACTGATAACTGATAACTGATAACTGATAACTGATAACTGATTAATTGGTGAACTTCAGGAAAAAAGAAGTATAAAAACGCTTCAAAATACTCGCTTAATGCTTCTTTCCAAGGTTCATCATAATTGGCAGTTGCTGGGTTCATTGGAGAAGAAAATTACTGAGACTATTGTTCTAAAAGTTGATGCAACTCATCAAAAGAATTAACGGTTAATGCCGATTTCAGTAACTCGTCTAAAATCGATAATACAGAAATTTTATCAACAGCTTGCTCAATTTCTATTGGAATGTCACCCAATCGCATTTTCAGCACCGTTTTAACATAGTTACGAGCATTTTCTAACGCTCCAATTTCCTTACCAATTTCCTTACCGCGTTCCATTCCTCGTAACTCCATATTACTCATTAAAGGCATGGTTCTTTCCTCCTCAAATTGTTTGATTTTACTCTCTAAACTTGACTGCAATTCAGGGGATAAAGTCATCATATTGTCGATGATTTCAAACAGTTTAATTATCTGTTCTCTCTCGAACTCCTTTTCATACAATCCCCTGATTAACTTCCACTT
>NZ_SFBO01000094.1:0-21507 GCF_007095705.1 Microcystis sp. Msp_OC_L_20101000_S702 | reverse complement strand
GAATCAACGATCGGCCTGAATAATTCCTGGTCACCATGGCTAAAATAACCACTCTTAATTCGATCGATCACTCCCTTCAATTCGCGATTATTTTTGTAATAGCTCATCGGTTCATAACCGTGTGCTTTCTTAGCATAAACTTCTCCTGCTGTCAAGCCAAAAAGGAAGAAATTTTCTGCTCCTGCTTCCTCGCGAATTTCGATATTAGCACCGTCCAGAGTCCCAATGGTGAGGGAGCCATTCATGGCAAACTTCATATTACCGGTTCCGGAAGCTTCCTTACCCGCCGTGGAAATTTGTTCGGAAAGATCAGCCGCCGGATAGATGCGTTGACCCAAAGAAACGTTAAAGTTAGGCAGGAAAACCAATTTTAAACGACCTCTGACATCAGGATCCTTATTCACAATTTCAGCCACAGCATTAGTTAACTTAATAATTAACTTCGCCATAAAGTAACCGGGGGCTGCCTTACCACCAAAGATAAAAGTGCGCGGCACAATATCGATCTGAGGGTTCTGTTTAATGCGATTGTAAAGGGCGATAATGTGCAGAACTGCCAGATGTTGGCGTTTGTATTCGTGAATCCGTTTTACCTGCACGTCGAAAATCGAATTAACATCCACCTCGATATTGCGGGTTTTCAGCATATAAGCCGCTAAATCGGCCTTATTCGCCTGTTTAATTTCATACCAACGCTGACGAAATTCAGGATCATCAAGGTATTGTTCCAGTTTTCGCAATTCCTTCAGGTCTTTTAACCAATTATCGCCGATTTTTTCGGTAAATAGTGCCGATAATTGGGGATTGCTCAATAAAATCCACCGGCGCGGGGTGACACCATTGGTTTTATTGTAGAATTTTTCTGGCCAGAGCATAGCAAACTCTTTCAGGGTGTCCTTTTGCAGTAACTCCGTGTGTAAGGCAGCGACTCCGTTAATCGAGTGACTACCCACACAGGCTAAATTAGCCATGCGAATTTGTTTATTACCCCAACCAGCTTCTTCAACTATCGACAATTTGCCCAATAATTCCTCGTTATCGGGAAACCAAGTCCGCACATCGTCGAGGAAAAAGTGATTAATCAGGTAGATAATTTCTAGATGTCGGGGTAGCAATTTCCCGAGCAGATCCGCCGACCAACGTTCTAGGGCTTCTGGCAATAGGGTATGATTGGTATAAGCGAAGGTTTTTTGGGTAATTGCCCAAGCTTTTGACCATTCTAAGCCGTTTTCATCCACTAACAAACGCATTAACTCAGCGATCGCAATGGCGGGGTGAGTATCGTTCAGTTGAATAGCGGCGGTTTCGTGGAAATTTTGCAGATTTTTGTGGCTTTTTAGGTGAATGCGAATTAAATCTTGCAGGGAAGCAGCCACAAAAAAGTATTGTTGGGCGAGACGTAATTCGCGACCGGCGGGGGTGTTATCGTTGGGATAAAGGACTTTAGAAATGGTTTCCGCGTCCATTTTTTCAGCCACGGATTGATCGTATAACCCGGCGTTAAAAGCCTCAAAATTAAACGATTCACTCGCTTCTGCTTTCCAGAGACGCAAAGCATTAACCGTGTTGGTTTTGTAACCCGGGACGGGGGTATCGTGGGGAATGGCTAAAACCCGACGTTCCGGCAGCCATTGTACCCGTTCCTGTCCCTTATCATCGTGATAGATTTCCGTCCGGCCACCCAGTTTTACTTCCACACTTTCATCGGGACGGGGTAATTCCCAAGGATTGCCGAAGCGTAGCCAGTTATCGGGGATTTCCACCTGCCAACCGTCTTGGATCATTTGATGGAAAATGCCAAATTCGTAGCGGATACCGTAGCCGATGGCGGGAATTTCCAAGGAAGCGAGAGAATCAAGGAAACAAGCCGCTAAACGCCCTAAACCGCCGTTGCCGAGGCCGGGATCCGGTTCCTGTTCGATAATTTCCTCAAAATCAAGACCTAATTCCTCGATCATCTCTTTGATTAGGTCGTAAATACCCAAATTAGCGAGATTATTACCTAAATACCGCCCCATGAGAAATTCGGCGGAGAAATAGCAGACGAGTTTAACTTTTTCTTGTTTGTAGGTGTCGGTGGATTTCAGAAAACGACGCAGCAGGCGATCGCGAACGGTGTAGGCAAGGGCGACATAGTAATTGTAGGGACTGGCATTAGTGCGGTTAACCCCTTGCAAATAAAATAGATTGTCCAGAAAAGCCCGTTTTAGGGTTTCGGGACTCATGCCCGTGCGATCATCTTCAACTAAAGTGGGGCATTGAAGTGCTTCACGCCCATCAGCTAGGCTAGAGGTTGTCTCCATGGGTTTTTGTTGTCCATATATTCGGGAGTCGATCGCCGATCAGACCTGATGACGATATCCTTTATAGTTTACTTGTTACCTTTTGGAGAGACTCAGACATTTAGATTTCTATTGGTTTTGACGGGAGCAGCGATCGCAATTACCAACAAAAAAAGGGTGAACCCTGTCCACCCTTCCACAATTATTCACAAAAAAAGCTTAATAGCGTTTTTTTCTGTCACCACCACCACCATTGAAGGGTGCGCGCTCTTCACGCTCGCGGGCTTCGTTAACTTTAATTGATCGCCCCATCCATTCAGCACCATCCAGTGCCTCAATTGCGGCGGCTTCCTGGGCTTTACTTTCCATTTCCACGAAGGCGAAACCGCGTTTGCGGCCTGTCTCTTTGTCAACGGGAATATGGACTCTTTGAACGTTGCCGTACTCTTTAAAGACATCGGTTAGATCATCTTGGGAAATGTCGTAAGAGAGATTACCAACAAAAATAGACATAATACTTGAATCCTCGATCAATACTCGAAACGGTGTGGAGACACAAAATTCAGGGAGAAGCCGAACAATACTAAAGTAAAAGACTTACCGGATTAATACTGGAAACGAACTTGAACACTAATCTTGACTCTTGCCTCGATCATAACACAGAAAGAGTCGATCGCCGATCAGAATCTGATGGCGATATCCTTTATAGTTTACTTGTTACCTTTTGGAGAGACTCAGACATTTAGATTTCTATTGGTTTTGAGCGAAACTGCGATCGCAATTGCCGACAAAAAAAGGGTGAACCCTGTCCACCCTCCCACAATTATTCACAAAAAAAGCTTAATAGCGTTTTTTTCTGTCACCACCACCACCATTGAAGGGCGTGCGCTCTTCACGATCGCGGGCCTGGTTAACTTTAATTGCTCGCCCCATCCAGTCAGCACCATCCAGTGCCTCAATTGCGGCGGTTTCCTGGCCTTTACTTTCCATTTCCACGAAGGCGAAACCGCGTTTGCGCTGTGTCTCTTTGTCCAAGGGAATATGAACCCTCTTAACCTTGCCGTACTCTTTAAAGACCTCGACCAGATCTTCTTGGGAAATCTCGTAAGAGAGATTACCAACAAAAATAGACATAATACTTGAATCCTCGAACAATACTCGAAACGGTGTGGAGACACAAAATTCAGGGAGAAGCCGAACAATACTAAAGTAAAAGACTTACCGAGTTAATACTGAAAACGAACTTGAACACTAATCTTGACTCTCGCCTCGATCATAACACGAAAAGACTGGAGTTAATGTTAACTTTTATGCTTCAGGGGAAGAGACTATTTTGGCTATCGGTGGCTACTCCCTCAACCGCCAGCTTTTTTCTCCCGACGAAATAACCAAATCATCAGGGCCACCACACCGATTTGTAGGGCAAAATTGGGTAAAGCGGTGGCTACGTCCCTGCCTGCCGCTAATTGGGCCAGAAAAACCACCGCACCAATAAAACCGGAAGCACCTAAACCGAGATAGATAAACTGCCGCAGACCTCGGTAGGGATTGGCCGCTTCCTCTTTCAAGCGGGCGTATTTTTGGGTATCGAGTCGAGGGGATTTGCTCATAAAAAAATCTTTCTAGCTTTGTATCTATTGTCCGTGATATAATCGGAAACTGGCAATGTGCCGATGTAGCTCAGTGGTAGAGTAGTTGATTCGTAATCAATTGGTCGTGGGTTCAAATCCCATCATCGGCTTGGGGTTTTACCTCCCGGAAGTTGACTAAGAAATACTGGTACAGTGGTTAAATGCCTTGGTTTTGTGGCGGCTATGGCAAAACCCCCTAAGGCCTTTGCCAGGGATTTGCGGCTCTCTTGGGTTTGGTGGGTAAAATCTATTCTCAGATACATTCCCACTGGCGAGCGAATGGAACGAACCACAAAGACACAAAGGACACAAAGATTGATCGGTCTTATATAAGTTAAACTTATCACAACAAGAGTAAGAGAGCCGATTGACTTCAATAAGCCATTTTAGCAGCAAACAAGAGGTAAAAGAGTTAATTCCTCTAACCGATCGTTCCCTATTTTGGGCGAAATCTTTGGTAAAAAATCAGCTAGTTACTAAAGAAAAGTTTGAATAATTTCTGCGATCGCTTGACGTTGGCAATCGTCATATCCCCAGCGTTCTAGAAAGGCTTGATATTCTCCTTGTCCTGTGTTTAAACTGGTAGCTAATTGTCGTAATTTTTCCCCCAAGGCTGGCGATAATAACTGCTTAATTAGTTGACTGGTTTTTTCTTGGACTTTCTCAGAACCTCGAGCATTTTCTTCGTCTCCTTGACTGCGATGATAGATGACCATTGCCGTGGACATGACCAGATTTTTAACTAATAATTCATTCACCAATGTCGGGGAAGTTTTTAAAGCGGTGATTACCTCCAAACTAGGATATTCCGTATAGGATAAATCGCTGGTTGAATAAGTAACAAAGAATCCTCTGGCTCCATTTTCTGTTGAGACTAACTCAGTAATTTTCTGAGTGATTGTATCGGTATCTAAAAACTCAATTTGACTTAGTAAATCTTGAGTTTGTTGGATAGCATTTTCAAAAGTTATACCCATAACAATAAATATCCTTCTGTGAAGTTTAATAGAAAAATACTAAGCGTCTAAAGCATTTAACCAATTAGTTAAATCCTCCACTGTCGAAAAATCCAATAAAGCTTCTCCCACTCGTTCCAGAGCATCAATATTCAAGGTCATAATCCGACTCTCTAGAGCCACATCAATAGCTCCTAACTTACGTTTAATCAGACGAATAATTAGATTTCTTTCTCTTGCTAAACCCTGTTCTAAACCCTGTTCTAAACCCTGTTCTAAACCCTGTTCTAAACCCTGTTCTAAACCGAGGCGCATCCAACTGGTGGTAATCTGCATAACTCCCTCCTGTTCGGGTTGAATAAATGTGCTAATCTCCTGTTGAAATTCTATCTCCTCGGACGAGTTGAGATTGAGATAGGTATCGACAAAGCCTGAAATCAATTGCATTCTAGCGGCATCTAATCTTAATGTTACCAATAATCTTAGACATTGTGCTTTAACTTTTGCTCTATCGCGAGCATCAATTTTCATCTTAGCCATCAAAGCGGCTGCGACGGGATTAGCTTGATTGATAAAATCTCGCCAATTCAAGCGATTTAACTGGACAACTTGATAGTTAAATTCTAACACTTTTAAGTCAGGAAACTCAATTTTATATTGACGAATTGCTTCTTTTTGCGGACGATCATAGGAGAATATGACAATGGGATAAACTGGTAAGGCAAATTTTTGATGCAGACGAGCGAAATAAGTAAACATTCGCCGATTAAATTCTGGTTGAGAGCTAGACTGTGCTTCTAGATGAATTAAGAAAAATGATGATTGTCCTCGAAATTGAACTTGAGCGACTAAATCACTTTCATACTTTTCTCCTTCCGTGACATCGGTAAAGACTTCCTTGTCTAAAAATGTGATCTGATTAAGCTCTAAATAATTGATAATCTCAGGAAAAAATAACTGAATAAATTCAACAAAAAAAGTCGCAATTAATTCCTTAAATAAACGATCATGGTCAATAACATTATTCATACCTAATAATTATAAACGAGGAATCCTTCAGCTTATCTTCATACCTTTTTGTAGTAATTATCAAGGATTTTCCAATGACCAGCGCTAGGAGACAAAGAAATTAAATCCTCGATATTGCCTTCCATGCCAATTACCATAAAAGTTGGTTTTTATTCAAAAAATTTTTATCAATTTTTCATCCCTACCCAACCTCAGCAAAAACTTGCCGAACTGCTTGGGCTACTCGCTCAATTTGCTCGTCTGTGAGAGCTAAACCGCTAGGCAGATAAAAACCCCTGCGCGCCAGTCTTTCAGCCACGGGACAGGAAATATTTTGCAATAATCCCATTTTGTGAAATACCGGTTGTTCGTGCATACACCAGAAAAAAGGACGCGTACCAATCTGATGTTCTTTGAGGCGTTTCATCGCTTCCATAGCATCAAAGTTAACCTCATCTTTGAGAACAATACCATAAACCCAATAAATATTTTCGGCATAATCAGTTTGAGGTAGAGGCAATTCTAGACAGGGGATATTTTGCAATAATTCCCTGTAGCGTCTGCCCATTTTTCTTTTGCGCTGGACAAAAGTTTCTAGCTGTTCTAATTGGGCTAAACCCACTGCCGCTTGCAGATTAGTCATCCTCAGATTCCAGCCCAGTTCTTCGTGAATAAAACGTCGTTGGGGCTGAAAATATAAATTTCTCAGGGAACGACAACGCTCAAAAATATCCTCTTGGTTGGTGACAATCATGCCCCCTTCCCCAGTGGTAATATGTTTGTTGGAATAAAAACTAAAGATGCTGATATCACCGAAACTACCACAGGGTTTACCTTGATAGGTTTGACCGTGCATTTCCGCCGCATCTTCAATAATCTTCAAACCGTATTTTTGAGCTAATTCTAAAACTGGAGTCATTGCCACCGGTAATCCGTAGATATGAACCACCATTATCGCTTTAGTGCGGGGCGTGATTTTTGCCTCTATCTGAGCGATATCCATGTTCCAAGTCCGCGCTTCGCAGTCCACCACCACGGGAATCGCCCCGGCTTTGACAATGGCGGCCGCGCAGGAAATGATGGTAAAAGTGGGAAGAATTACTTCATCCCCCGAACCAATTCCTAAAGCGACGATGGCCGCTTCTAAGGCCATAGAACCATTGCACACGGAAACGGCATACTTTCGCCCAACAGCGAGGGCAAATTTTTCTTCAAACTTCTCAACGAAGGGACCTTCCGAAGAAATCCAACCGCTATCAATACATTCGTTAAGATACTGTTTTTCCTTGCCCGCAAGTAGTGGCTCATTGACAGGAATAAAGCTACTCATTCTATCTCTGCTCCTGCCATTTTAACCAAGGTTTCCTCAATTCCTGTAAAGCGAGCTTTATCCTGATTACCAACATAGGGACCCTGTTTTACTTCAATCATTTCTATTTCTTCTAAGACTTGGAAACCATGGCCACCTTGGATCAATAAAACCACATCCCCATCTCTCAATATATGACTTTCTAGATATTTTTGGTCGTCATCATAGAAATCTACCCGCAGTTTTCCTTTTTTGATAATTAAGACTTCCTGGGTAAAAAATACTTCCCGTTGTACTTTGTTATGAACGTGGGGCATAATACTTTTTCCCGTCGGGTGTCTCATATAGGCCAACTGTTGGGAAAAATCGTCGGGAGTTAGGAAATGAACTCCCTCTTGGTTAAACTCTCGTCGGAGAATTATCGCTAAAACTTTACCCTCTTTCATGATTTGAGAAATTGGCAAAGAGTTAAATTTACTTTCTGGCTTATTTTTCTGATTTGGTCGGCAGAGAAAATCCAAAGATAAAAAGTCTGCAGCTAGTTTAAACATGAATTGAACCCTCCTTAGGAAATGGTTGTGAGAAAGGCTGAAATTAATTTACAGAAAAGAAACGGCCAACCTATGACTAACTTTTGTTACCCCTAATAGGCCAGGGTGAGAGCATCTCAAACGCTATTGACAATTGACTTGTGATCCGCGTCGGCATTTCAAGTGATACCAGTCAATCATCATAGTTACGAACTCGACCCATTTGGTTGATTTTTGCTTAACAATTGAGATGGCAAATTCTACTTAAATATGCCTGAACCAGCCTCTGGGTAAGCAACTCACATAAAGTTTATTTGATCAAGGATTGTTAAGATTGGCTTACCCTCCTAATGGGCCGATTTAATTTACTAAAGCTTAATCTAATTAATAAGATATTGATTTAGTTAATACAGGTTTAATCTGGATTAAGGCAATGACATTATACCATACATTTAAAAAAATACAAGCGTAAATTTGTTTTTTTAAAATCTTTTTATAGACGAGCTTAACTTATCTTAAAATGTAGTGTACGGCTTACCTGCCATCCTTATTTGACTGACGGCTAACTGCTATATTTTCTGATGATGATATAAATAGCAAAAACTATAGACGAATAGCTATGAGCTTTGGTGAAGAATTTCAATTACTGCTGCGGGCGCGCTATCCTCTCATCTATATTACCACCTTAGAAGAAGAACGTCTCGAAAAAGCGATCGCCGATATTGCCAAACAGAGCAATAACCGTGCTGTCTATGTCTGGGATTTTGTGGATGGTTATCAAGATAATCCCAATAATGAGAACTTTGCTCGGCGTAATCCCCTGCAAGCTCTTGAGTTCGTCGAAAAGCTGCCGACTAACATCGCCGCCATCATGATTTTACGCGATTTCCAGCGCTTTCTCGAAGATATTTCCATCGCCAGAAAATTGCGTAATCTTGCCCGTTCCCTGAAATCTCAGCCTAAAAACCTAATTATCGTCGCTTCCGAACTGTCTATCCCCTCGGATCTCACCGAAGTAATCACCGTCGTCGATTTTCCCCTCCCCAGTGGCGAAGAAATTAAACAGGAAATTCAGCGATTAATCGCTGCCACCGGACAACCCGTCAAAGAACCACTCCTCGATGAATTAGTGCTTTCTGCCCAAGGATTATCCCTAGAGAGAATTCGTCGGGTTTTAGCTAAATGTTTAGCCAGTCACGGCAAAATTGAGCCAGAGGACGTGGAATTAATTTTGGCAGAAAAACGCCAATCGATTCGTCAAACCCAGATATTGGACTTTTATCCCGCCACAGAGCAGATTTCTGACATCGGCGGCCTAGATAATCTCAAAGATTGGCTGATTCGTCGCGGTGGTGCTTTTAGTGAACGCGCCCGCGCCTACGGTTTACCCAATCCCCGGGGTTTACTATTGGTGGGAATTCAAGGAACGGGTAAATCCCTGACAGCGAAAGCTATTTCCCATCATTGGCACTTACCGCTACTACGTCTAGACGTGGGGCGTTTATTTGGCGGATTGGTGGGAGAATCGGAATCACGCACCCGTCAGATGATTAATCTCGCCGAAGCTTTAGCTCCCTGTGTGCTGTGGATAGACGAAATCGATAAAGCTTTCGCCGGAGCGGAGGGAAAAGGCGACGGAGGAACCACCGGACGGGTTTTCGGGACTTTTATCACTTGGTTAGCGGAGAAACAATCGCCAGTTTTTGTCGTCGCTACGGCTAATAACATCCAATCTTTGCCCCCGGAAATGTTGCGAAAAGGACGCTTCGATGAGATATTTTTTGTCGGACTACCTAGCCAAAAGTCCCGCGAGGAGATTTTTAGCGTTCATCTGGGGAAAGTCCGGCCCCATAATCTAAAAAGTTATGATATAAAGCGACTAGCCTACGAAACTCCCGATTTTTCGGGGGCAGAAATCGAACAAACCATCGTGGAAGCGATGCACATCGGGTTTAGTCAAAATCGCGACTTTAGCACCGATGATGTGCTTGAGGCCGCTAGTCAGATTATACCCCTAGCCCGCACTGCTCAAGAACAGATCCAGTTTCTACAGGATTGGGCCAAGTCCGGTAAAGCTCGTTTAGCCTCTCGCGATGATCGTTTTAATGTTAATCCTAACAGTTAATTTAGCACCAATATGAAGCGTTTATCTGGTTTATTACAATTTATGGTTGGTTTTGTCCTGGGAGTGGTCATTTTAGTCGGTGGGGCCACTGCTGTCGCCTATATACTTCTCTCTGGTATGAATTCTAATCCTCCTAAACCCGTCTTTACCGAGGAGAAAAAAGAGGAAACTAAGGAGGAAAAAGCCGCTAAACCCATCCCCACTACTCCCGTCCAAGAACAACCCCAAGCTGAGGTGAAAGAGTCTCCCACAGCTGCCCCAGCACCAAAAGCTGCCCCGAAACCCAGTCCCGAAGAAACAAAAAAAGAAACCACATCCGAGGGTTATCAAGCGCGGGTGACATGGCAAAGCGGTTTAAGTCTGCGCTCGGAACCTACCAGTGAATCCACTCGTCTCGGCGGTCTGGATTATAATACTAAAGTCAGTGTGGTGGGAACCAGCAGCGATGGGCAATGGCATCGCGTGCGTCTGTCCGATGGTCGCGAAGGTTGGATTAAAGCGGGTAATATTTCTAGAGTCGAGTAAATATTTATAAGGGTTAGGTTTTCTAAATCTACCCCTTTCCCTAATCAGTAATTGGACAAAATTAAATTGACACTCTGGCAGGAGAGAACCCCAGAACTGCTCAACTCCAGAAGTAAAAAATATCTGTGATTAATTCTGTCTAGGTATTCAATCACTACTTCAAGAGCGATTATCGCGATTAACTTTTCTGATTAACCAATAACTTGCCGCTAAAGCTAAGGTTCCCACGGTGAGCGCAATTAAATCATCTTTACTGTATTTCTTGGGATCGAAAATAATAATTTTTCGAGAGATGGCAATTAAAGCCGTAACTACGACTAATTCAACCTGTACGATGTGTTTTCTTAAGTAAGCAGTGACGTTTTCTAATAACTCTAAGGCGATTAAAATATTGAGAAATAATCCGAAGATTTCAATTAAAGTTTTACTAAAAAAACCGACGGGTTCCGTAGTAAATAAATCTTGGATTAAGATAACTACTAGATCATAAAGAGAAACAATAATAACAACAATTAAGGCTACGGATAAAACCTTAGAAACTATGTTTTCAATGAGATGAATCGACCTCATGAAATCTTCATCGCGCCATTGTTGACCAAAATTGATAAGTAGTTTCCGTATCTGTTTGAGCATGATCGATTAAGTAAAAAGTAAAAATTATTATTGTATTTTATTGCTAATTGTTCTATTTAGTTAATAAGTAAGCTGATCCCCCCTTGATCCCCCCTTAATAAGGGTCCCCCCTTGATCCCCCCTTAATAAGGGGGGCGTTGATCCCCCCTTGATCCCCCCTTAATAAGGGGGGCGTTGATCCCCCCTTGATCCCCCCTTAATAAGGGGGGCGTTGATCCCCCCTGCCCCCTTAATAAGGGGGGTATCTGACAATTTTTAAAATCTACCTACTTAGAAATAATTTTACTTGAAGAAGGCTTCCCTAGAAAAAAAATCTAGGTGCGATCGCTATTAAGTCAACCGCACCCCAAACTAATACAAATGCTCACATCTAGCTGACATCATCGTGAGCGAAACGATTATAAAGGAAGTCGAGGGCATAGTTACGCAGACGATAATATTCAGGGTCCTCCATAATTCTCTCTCGATCGCGGGGACGGGGGAAATGAATATTCATCACTTCGCCGATTTTCGCTTCCGGTCCATTGGTCATCATTACCAGCTTATCAGCGAGGAAAAGAGCCTCATCGATATCGTGGGTAATCATCAACACCGTACAGCGTTTATCTTGCCAGATTTTCAGCAATTCTTCCTGTAATTCCTCTTTGGTAATCGCATCCAACGCACCGAAAGGTTCATCAAGAATCAACACTTCCGGACGGATAGAAAGGGCCCGGGCGATCGAAACCCGTTGTTTCATCCCCCCGGAGATTTGGGGAGGGGTTTTGTCCATAGCTTCGGTTAAACCCACCATAGCTAAATGGTCGCGCACGATCGAGCGTTTTTGTGCCTCTGGAGCATTGGGAGACACCGCATCTACCGCGAGATAGACATTTTCAAAAACGCTTAACCAAGGCAATAAAGCATAGTTTTGAAACACTACCATGCGATCGGGACCGGGTTTAGTAATTGTCTTACCGTTAACTTTAACGATGCCATCGGTGGGAGAAGAAAAACCCGACACCATATTTAATAGGGTCGATTTACCGCAACCAGAGTGACCGATCACGCAGATAAATTCACCTTCATTGATGCTGAGATTAACATCCTTGAGGACGGTGTAGGGGCCTCTGGGAGTGGGATAAACCTTAGAAACTCCTTCAATGGTGACAAAAGCTTCTTTAGTGGGGGTCTGGGTTGCCCGGTTAACGGTGTCGGTGGTGGTGTACATGATTAGTCTTTGGGGGAAATTAGATAATAGGAGCAATGGCTAGGGATAATTGGCTAGGAATTATCCCCTTAGTCGATTTTTAGGCAATTTTGCGGGATTCACTGGCACTAGGACGAGCATCAATAGCCACTTCGGCCATAGTGACGTTTTGTTTGATCTCTAAACTATTGAGATAACCGATCGGATCCTCGGCATCAAACTCGATACCATCGAATAAAAGGATCGGTGTGCGACGATATTTAATATCCCCTAGACCCAATTCCCGGGCCGCGGTACTAAAAACACCCACCCGACAGACGCGTTCGAGAATTTCTACCCAGTTACGCGGGAAAGGAATGTGGCCCCAGCGAGCCATTTGGGTCATCATCCAGAGGTGTTCGGTACGACTGGGACGATTTACCCCATCTCCATAGAACAGATGGTGTGCATATTCTTTCATCGGTCGATCGAGACTGCACGCATAGGAGTTGGGATCACCCAGTTGGATATAATCGATATTGGTACTAAGGTACTGGCGACTGGCGAGGATTCGACGAATTTCTTCCTGATTCCCTTCCTCGGCACAGTAGCGACAACCTTCCAGCAGTGCTTTAACTAAAGCGACGTGGGTATTAGGGTATTTATTGGCCCAATCTTCCCGGACTCCCAGGGCCTTACCCGGGTGGCCCTGCCAGATTTCTAAGTCGGTGGCGACGGTGTAACCGATACCCTCCATGGCGGACCTGAGATTCCAAGGTTCACCGACACAGTAACCGTCAATACTACCGGTTTTCAGGTCGGCTACCATTTGGGCCGGGGGAATAGTTTCGAGGTGAACGTCTTTATCGGGGTCAATTCCCGCTGCCGCTAACCAGTAACGTAGGAGCAAATTGTGCATCGAGGAGGGGTGAACAATGCCAAAAATATGGCGCTGATCCCTCGATTCCAATAGCATCTGTCTTAAGGCGTTACCGTCAATCACCCCCTCGTCATAGAAGCGTTTAGCGAGGGTGACACCGTTACCGTTACGAGTCATAGTCAGGGCGCTGACAATCGGCAAAGGTTGCTCCTGATAACCACCGACGGTTAACCAGGTGGGCATTCCCGAAGGCATTTGCGCCCCGTCGAGGAATCCCCCCGCGATCCCGTCCACAACGCCTCGCCAACTGGTTTCCCGGACCAAATTTACCTCATCTAGACCATGTTTAGTGAAGAATCCCTTTTCTTTGGCCACTGCTAGGGGCGCGCAAGCGGTGAGGGGAACAAAACCGATTTCTAGATTGACTTTTTCTAAACCGTGACGGGCAATTACTTCGACTTTGCGAGCGCGTAGTTTTTTGATCCGTTTTTGTTGGTTGAGGAAATAGATAATTTCACTCCGGAGACTGTAGTAACTGGGGTGTTCCACCACTTCCATGCGTTTGCGGGGACGGGGGATATCTACTTCCAAAATACCGCCAATTTTTGAGCCGGGACCGTTGGTGAGCATGACGATGCGATCGGATAATAGCACCGCTTCATCCACATCGTGCGTCACCATTACCGAGGTCATTTGGTATTCTTCGCACAGCTGCATTAACTGTTCCTGTAGATTACCTCTAGTCAGGGCATCTAACGCGCCAAAGGGTTCATCTAAAAGTAGGACTTTCGGACGAATGGCTAGGGCGCGAGCGATCGCTACCCGTTGTTTCATCCCCCCCGATAATTCGTTGGGACGTTTATCCACTGCATGACGAAGATTGACCAGATCGATATATTTTTCGACTTCAGCTTTTCTTTCGTCTTCTGATAGTTGGGTGAGAACTTGATCGACGGCCAGAGTGATATTTTCTTTGACGGTTAACCAGGGCAAAAGGGAATAGTTTTGGAAGACTACCATGCGATCTGGCCCTGGTTTTTTAATGCTTTGACCTTGCAAAGTCACCACCCCTTCCGTGGGCAAATCTAAACCAGCGATCATGTTTAAGAGGGTGGATTTTCCGCAACCAGAGTGACCGATGAGGGAGATAAATTCCCCTTTTTTGATCTGTAAATCGATACCTTTCAAGGCCACATATTCACCGCCACCACTGAGGGGGAATACTTTATCAATGTTATCGACAGCGACAAACAAACTCATAGTTTTTTTCTCCTTAAATTGGCTCAAGTTTTAGTTATTTAGAAATGGGGAAAGTTTCCCCATTGATTCCCTATTGACGAACGATTTGAGTTTGCAACCAAGCCATAAAGCGATCGAGTAATAAACCCACACCACCGATATAAAACAGCGCAAGAATAATATCGCTGATGTAGTTATTTTGGTAGGCATCCCAGATAAAGAAACCGATACCGACGATACCCGACATAACAATTTCCGCCGCAATAATCGCTAACCAAGCTAAACCGATCGCAATTCTCAAACCAGTGAATATGTAGGGAAGTGCCGAGGGAATTAATATCTTGAAAAAGAATTTTTTGCTGGACAATTGCAAGACTTGTTTAACGTTGATATAGTCTTGGGGAATTTGTTGGACACCGACGGTGGTATTAATCAAAATCGGCCAAACTGCGGTAATAAAGATAACGAATAAAGCAGCAGGTTGGTTTTGTTGTAAAGCGGCCAAAGATAGGGGAACCCAAGCAAGAGGAGGAACTGTTCTCAGGAATTGGAAAAGGGGATCGAGTGCCTTATTTAAGAAAGAATTTAAACCGACCATAATCCCAACGCCAATACCCACCACTGCGGCTAAAGAATAACCGATTAATACCCGTTGCAGACTGGCTAAAGTTTGCCAGAATAGTCCTTTATCAATGCCCCCACGATCAAAGAAAGGATACATTAAATAAGTACGAGTCCGTTCATTGGTGATTAGGTCGGATGGGGGGGGTAATTTGATTAATCCCAGCATCGAGACTAATTGCCAAACAATCAGAAAACCCAGGGTACCGATAATGGGGGGAAGAATGTCATGGGAATGCTTTTTCCAGAATTTACCGAAGTTGAAACCACCTTTACCTGTTCTGCTGACGCTACTTGCCATTTTGCCGTTTTCCTTTGTTGAAGATAAAGTTACTTGATTGGGAAGAGAAGAAAACATTTTTGGGATTGATAGACTAGATATTTTATGCACCTAGCCTATCGGTAAAAGCTCGCTATTTTTTGATCTCCAAACTATCGAGATAAGCTTGGGGATTGGCAGGATCAAAAGTTTTGCCATCAAAGAATTTTTCGACACCCCGGGAGGTACTGGTGGGAATATCGGCTGCGGGAACTCCTAATTCTGTAGCTGCCGCTTTCCAAAGATCCTCGCGGTTAACCTTGTCGATTAATGCTGAGGCAGTGGTTAAAGTTTCTTTCGGCAAGAAACCCCAACGAACACTTTCGGTTAAAAACCAGAGATCATGACTCTTGTAGGGATAGGAAACGCTACCGGCGGGATCTTTCCAGTAGAAAACCCCTTTATTTTTGTCGGTGATTTCCGGTTTACCGTCACCCATTTTCTGCATTCCTTTGAGGGGACCGGCGATAATTTCTTCTTTGAGGTTGAAATAAGCCGGTTTAGCGAGAATTGCCGCCGCTTCTGCCCGATTTGCCTCTTGATCGAGCCATTGCTGCGCTTCCATAATTCCTTTTAATAGTGCCTTAGTGGCTTTCGGGTTTTTATCCACCCAATCGGCGCGGATAGCGAGGTATTCTTCCGGGTGATAGGGCCAGATTTCTGCGGTTAAAGCTGACATAAAACCGATCTGATCAGCCACAATTCTTGCCGGCCAGGGATCGCCGGTACTAAACGCATCCATGGTTCCCGTTTTCATGTTGGCCACGGTTTGGGCTGCGGGTACGGCAATTAGGTTAATATCCGTATCGGGGTTAATACCACCGGCGGCTAACCAGTAACGAATCCAGAAGTCTTGGTTAGCTTTCGGGAAAGTATAGGCGGCTTTGAAGGGAGTTCCCGTCGTTTTCATGGCGAGGATGTAATCTTTGGCGGGTTTCAGGTCTAAACCGATATTTTTGCCCTCGTGTTTACCCGCGATCGCAATTCCGTTACCCTGGGTGTTTAACTGCGCTAACACATACATGGGGACTTTAACGTTATTTTTGGTGATTAGTCCCTCGGAAATTAGGTAAGGCATGGGCATTTGCCACTGTCCTCCGTCAATTCCGCCCGCATCTGCCCCAATTTCGACGTTATCTCTAGCAGATCCCCAGTTTGCTTGTTTGGAGACTTCCACATCGGGCATCCCGTGTTTAGCAAAAAAGCCTTTTTCCTTGGCAATAATTAAGGGTGCGGCCTCAACGATAGGAATATAACCTAATTTAATTTTGGTGGTTTCAGGAGCTTGTTCCGGGGCGATGGCGACGGGAGAGGCTGCCGGGGAAGCGGGCGCGGTGGTGGTGGTTCCACCCGTACTGTCGGGGGGATTACCCACACAACCTTTGAGGACAACAGCCCCTGCGGCTGAAACTGCCGCCGTGGTTAAAAATTTCCGTCTCGAAAAATTTGACATAGAATCCTCCTACCTGCTGCTAAAGCAAATATGTGTGCTGAATTATGGGTAAAGGAATCCCTCGCTAAACTTCCCTTCTAGCCCGTGCTATAGAAATTTAGCTATGGAATATTGAATCTCGATTGAACTTACTAAATAAGTCTAGCGGAATTTGGAAAAAATAATTAATCCGAGCGAGAATTTTATTTACAAAAATTTAATTCGATTGATAAGAATTAATTAAGACCATTGATATATCTAGCTTCTAGCCACTTAAAAAGGTTTCCGTAGGGCGCTGGAGCAGGGGTGATGGGGTGATGGAAGTGGGGAGAAACAACAAAATGAGCCAAGGGTGAGTTTTAGGAATGCGGCTCCTTCCGGCTTGGTAGAATGGACAATATGCTTTCACCCCAAAGTAATGACCAGATCTAAAAAGCCGAAATCACCGAACTCCTCTGATTCGCCTACCTCTCCTTCCTTGGCTCTGTCTTCCCTACATTTTCGTCTCCAAGCTTTAGAGGAGGAGCATCAGTGGCTCCTTAAGCAGATTGGCAGAAAACGCAACGAACTGAAGAAATTCCTCGACCAGATGCGTTCCTTAGCGACGGAGATTTTCCAGAGAGGGCAACCCCTCTATCAAAAACTTACCGACCTCGACCGCGAAATACACGCCCTTTTTGACGAAATCCTCACTGCTAGAAAAATGGGGCAGCAGACAAAAAAAAGGATTCTCGGAATTTACGAGACACTTCAGTTAACGGGGGTGATTAGCCCAAAATTTGAGGATGGAGATGAAGAACTAGACGAACTTTTCGGAGACGAAGAGTCGGAAGGATCATCGGAGCAATCCGCGCAGGATTTCTTCTCTGGGGGAGACTCCTACGGCCGTCACGATGATGGAACAGAGCTATCACCTGAAAGCTCGCCTAAATCTCCTGAATCTAGACAAATACGCCGCACTTTCCTGAGAATGGCCGAGATTTTTCACCCCGACAAGGTTACAGACCCCGAAACTCGGATGCGTCACAACGAGATTATGAAGGAAGTCAACCGTGCCTATAAAGAGGGAGATATTGCCAGACTGCTGGAAATCGAACGACAGCATCAAATGGGGGACTCTTTCGCGGTTGAAGGCTCATCGGAAAGCGACCTCCAACGACAGTGCGAGAGGGTTGAAACCAATAACGAACTACTTAAAAAGCAATACGAGAACCTGAAAAGAGAACTGCGCTCGGTGCGAAATACCCCGGAAGGCGAGATGGTGAGGGCCAGTCGCGCTTGTGAGAAGGATGGCATCGACCCGATTGAGCAAATGCTAGAGGAGATGAAATTACAAGTTCAATCCACCGAAAAAGTCTATAATTTTGTCCGTGACTTCCGCGATAAAAAGATAACGGTTAAAGAGTTTCTGCGCGGACCGGTCAGGATGGGCAGAAGCCCGGAAGAGATGGAAGACATTCTTGATCAACTTCTGGAGCAACTTCGCGGAATCAGCCGTTAAAGAGAGAAAGCCAATATTTAGGGTATGCGGCAAAAAGTTTTTCCCGGGGGCCGAGTGTGGGGTTTTACCTAATTTTCAGGGAAAAAGTCCCTGAATTTTCCCCCCAATCACTCCAATGGTCGGCACTTTTTGAGGGAAAAAAAGTCTA
The DNA here is from genome assembly GCF_007095705.1 of Microcystis sp. Msp_OC_L_20101000_S702. NCBI lineage: Bacteria > Bacillati > Cyanobacteriota > Cyanophyceae > Chroococcales > Microcystaceae > Microcystis > Microcystis sp. Msp_OC_L_20101000_S702. The sequence goes on along the minus strand of NZ_SFBO01000094.1, from coordinate 3,200 downwards.
AAAACCTTATCCAACAAGGTTTTTAGATTTATTCAGCAAACCCTATATATTCTCGAATTAGTTAGGCGATTAGCTTTAACGCCAATTCTCCCACGATAATCCTTGAATACGAGCAAATTCTTGGGGATTGGCCGTAATTAATTTAAGATTATGAGTAATCGCCGTTGCACCGATTAACAGATCGTAAGCACCAATGGGAGTGCCGGATTGTTTGAGAGCTGCTCTAATTTGAGCGGCGCAAATCGCTTCTTGATTGCCAAAGGCAAGAATTGAGATAGAAGCAAGAAATTTGTCAAGAATGGGTCTTATTTTCTTTGCCTTCGCTGGATTAAGAAGTAGTCCATATTCGATTTCCATTAAAGTTATCGCAGAAACGGCAATTTCCCTAGGAGAGTGATTTTTGATCTGCACTAGAGTGTTGCTATCACCTTTGACAAAATCACTAATCGTACAAGTATCGAGCAAAACCAGCACTAAATCACCTCATCTTCTCTAGGTGGGGAAAGTTCCTCTCTATAAGCTTCAAAAACAATAGCATCACTTATACCTTGAAAATTAAGGATAGTTGACGACCATTGCGACTGTTCTTTTGTGGTAATTAAAAGCTGTATTGCTTCTCGAATCAAAGCATTCTGGGATTTGCCTGTAGAGTGAGATAAAGCCTGTAGTTGCTGACTTAATTCATCTTCCAGATAAAGATTGAGGTTCATAACTTAAATTAAGCAAGTATCAATTAACTTTATTATAACAGGATAACTTCTTTCTTTTCTGGGCTGAGATATTTATCAGCGTTTACTATTCTAATAGCAACCTGACCAGCTTTTTGAGCAACTTTACTACCCATAATATCACACCACCTTCCCAACTGATAACCGATAACTCTTGAGTAACGCACAGAAAACGGGTTTCTCGGAGAAACCCGTTTCTGCTCATGCAAACGACAAAAAGGCGAATAAATAATCAGGATTAAGCTTTTGTTACTCCCGATCAACCTTTTTTAAACCACGCCTTAAGTCTCACTAATTTCCTGTCGTGGGTCATCCTTGGGTGGATGGAGTTGGCCGGCTATCCATTGCCGTCGGGCATTCTGGATAAAGGGTTGAATATGGTCGATCGAAAGAGGGGCGGAACTGAGGAGTTCGGGATAGTGACAGTATTTACACCGGAACCTAGCGCATTGTCGAACAATATGGTAGAGCGATTTAGGAATGACCATTTACTCTGGCGGCAATGACAGCGTTGATGTAGCTGAAAATTTGGTCGAGTTCGCCAATCGCTTCTAGCTCAAGGACTTCCTCCGGGGTGAGATCATCAGCTTTTTTTTTGTCAAGAAGCGTCTGCATCCGATCGCCCAGTTCATCTGTAAATTTGAATAGGGTGAGATTATTAATCTGTTGCACCCGCAATCCTTTGGGAATCAGGCTAGAGGGTTTGACAAGAGCGCTCATGGTTGTAGCTGGCTTTTTGAGCAACTTTACTGCCCATAATATCACACCACCTTCCCAACTGATAACCGATAACTCTTTCATTGCCTTAATAAAATTTAACATTAACGCCATTTTCTCAAAAAAATCGACCCGCCTAAGGGCGGGAAAGAAAAGAAAAAAGAAAAAATAGAGAATGAGGGTAAAAAGGGAAAAAAAGAGAAAAAGGGTTAGAGAGTTCTCCCGAATACGCAGACTACCCGAAAACCGCAGAGGTCGAAGTCGCCGCAGCGGTAGCTGAATCTTGGTTAATTGTCCAACGGTCTTTTTTAATGGCATTTCCCACAAGATTATGGCAGCAATCCGCCAGCTGCCATGGCTACAGTTCCCCCCTAAATGCCTTTTGTAAAAGGGAATTAAAGAGATTTTCGGATTGTTCCTCTCCACTGATCAAATTCATGTAGTATCTATGAAAACCTAGAAACCACTTTCCAAATTTTTGCTGTTTTTGTGATGGAGGTTTTATGAACTCAATACTTGAGAATTTGCTCTTATTGACCATGCCTTTCATTGAATCAGTAGACTGTGCTTGCACAAGATGTTGAGCAACGAATAACTGGCCGTATAAAAAGTACGGATCTACATCTGAATTTGGAACCACAGCATTAATTTGTTGATTAAATGCTACTTCTCTATCAGTAAGGGCAGCCCGCCCAATACTTGATCTACTTCCAGCTATGCAGGTCACTAGAACCGAACCATTAGGGACAGTTCTAGCTATCTTCTTTCCCTTCGCCGAAAGCTTTTCTTCTGCCTCTGTCAAAAAATGCTCAGGAGTGGTGATGTTATCCGACTTAATCCATTCGATTTCGTCTCCATAGTTTTCTGAGACAGAACGAGGAGGAGTGTTTCCAGTCAATATTTTACCAAAATCACCGAGTTTAGCTATCTCCCACCCTTTCGGATTAGTAACAGGATCACCGAACATCTCTAGGAAAGTCGATTTTAACAACTCCTCAGTCAACCGAATCGCCTCTTTGCGCTTGCGTCGCACCCCATCCGCTTTATCTAAAATTGCCGCAATTCTTCGCTGTTCTTCGAGGGGTGGGAGGGGATTTTTATCCTTTTCAAGTTCCCCACTGGTAACTGTTTGAGTGCTGTACCAGTTTGAAGTTGACTTATTTGTCCTTTAACTCGATCCCCTTCAAAACAATAAAGTAAATAAAGTGGATCTATCTTGTGGGGATTTGGGCGTAGTAAAACAAGTTGAGCATTGATATTAGAATCATTATATCTTTTGGGTACTAAGGCAACTTTCCCTAAATCACCTCTAGTGCTAATTAGAACATCGTTCGTTTTCAAATGCCCTTTTTTAAGAAGACCATGCTTTTGGGGCGATATAAAGTACATTTCCTCATCCGAAATACTTTTGTTAACCAAATTATTAGCCCGTATAAAAGGAACACCACTTTCTATAAATTCTTCTGATCTCGGATATTTAGACGAATAGTTTCCATCAGATATATGAATATCAAGATCACCAATTTCCAGCCACTGAATCATATTTTTGCTCATCCCAACATCTCCTTTAACGCGCGTAAAACCAGATCAATCTTATTTTCAAACATAAATCAAATATCCTTTCGGTTGACTAAAACGGTGGGTTACGACGGATTGTTAGATTGACTTTAACGCCTAGATTGTTGCCGTCTAACCCACCCTACTATGAACTCTTCTCCCCCCTTTTTAAGGGGGGTTGGGGGGGATCGAATGGCG